>JANODS010000286.1:0-2069 GCA_031412835.1 Acidobacteriota bacterium
ATGGATAAATTCCTCCAGACGGCTTGCCCGAGGGCGCAAACCAGCTCCACCTTGCCGCGCAGTCCCCAGCTTCCACCGTTGCAGCCCGTGTTTAACGGCGGAATCTACAACTGTATCGAATTGCGCGAAGAGTTGATCGCCCAGGGAGAATCGTTCTCCACCGATGGGGATACCGAGGTGCTCCTGACCCTCTGGCGGCGCATGGGTCCCGACTGTCTGGCCAAACTCCGCGGGATGTTCGCCTTCGCCCTGCTCGATCAACAGGGCGGACTCTGGCTCGTTCGCGACCCGTTCGGCATCAAGCCCCTCTATTGGGCCCGCAAGGATGGTTCGGCATTTAATGCCGCGTTCCTTTTCTCGACGTTGAGATCAACCGGGTCGCGGCCCAACTGCATCCGGCCCTGCTGGTTCATGACGGGTATTTGAAGTACTCCTATCGAATGATCCAGCCGGGATTCCACGTTCGAATTTCACTGTGCGTTACCTTACGAAAATTCTGTACGTCTTTTCACAGTTCACGACAGTCTGATATAGTCAAATTCGATCATTCGACTCCGTTAAAAGGAAGGTGTCCGTTGAGCTCTTCGAACGAAATACCGAAGGATCAGCTCCCGAAGTCCGGGTTCTCCCGCCGCTCGCTATTGCAGAGCGCGGGTGTATCGGGCGGGGTGCTGACCACTGGCCTGCTGGCGGAAGACGCCCAGGCGCAAGGCGCTGTTGCCGTAATGTCGGGAGAGGTGGAGATCACCCTCGACATCAACGGAAAGAAACGTAACGTAAAGGTTGAGCCGCGGGTCACCCTGCTCGACGCGTTGCGCAACCGGTTAGACATGACGGGAGCCAAGCGAGTCTGCGACCGCGGCACCTGCGGCGCGTGCACCATGATCGTCAGCGGCAAAGTCGTTTACGGCTGCTCCGTACTCGCCGTCGATGCCGTCGGCAAGCCCATTCAGACCATCGAAGGTCTCGCCCCCGAAGGGCAGTTACACCCAATTTCAAAGGCTTTCGTCAACCACGACGCCCAGCAGTGCGGCTACTGCACCCCCGGGTTCATCATGGCCACCAAAGGCTTCCTCGATCGCAACCCCGCCCCCACCGTCGAACAGATCGACAAGGGCTTGTCCGGCAACTTGTGCCGCTGCGGAACCTACATGGGAATGAAGGCCGCCGTGCTCGAAGCAGCGAAGGAGATCAAGAATGGCTGAGTACAAATGGCCCCCCATGGAACAGCGCAAGCTGATGGGCAAGCGAATTGCCCGGCTTGACGGTCCGATGAAATCCTCCGGTCGGGCGAAATACCCCACCGACTTGAACAAGCCCGGCATGCTGTTCGCCGTGTTGCTCACCTCTCCCCACGCGCACGCCAAGGTGAAGAGCATTGATGTCGGCCCGGCGAAAGCCATGAAAGGTGTCACCGCGGTCCGCGTCATCTCCGGCCCCGGCACTGAAATTCAGTGGGCCGGAACCGAAGTGGCGGCCGTCAGCGCGACCACCGAAGAGATCGCGCGCGACGCGGCCAAAGCCATTCTGGTCGAATACGAAGTGCTTACCCACATCGTGAAGGAAGATAATCTAGCCAAAGTCGGCCCCCGCGCGAAAGCCGCCGGCGAGCAGATTACCGGCGATCCCGACAAGGCCTTCCAGGACTCCGAAGCGAAGATCTCCGGTGACTACGGCATCCCTGTCATCACCCACTGCTGCCTGGAACCGCATGGCTCGGTCGTCGCCTGGGGCAACGACAAAATCGATTTCTGGCCCTCCACGCAAGCCGTCTCCACGGTCGGCGGCGATCTGGCCAAGCTTCTTGAACTCCCGGCCACCCAAGTTAAGGTCGATTGCCAGTATATGGGCGGTGGCTTCGGTTCGAAATTCCCCGCCGACCGTTGGGGTGCCGAAGCGGCCCGTCTGTCGAAGGAATCCGGCGGACGCCCCGTTAAGCTCTTCCTTGATCGCGCCACCGAGTTGACCATCGCTGGAGTCCGCCCCTCGCACTTCGCTAAGATTAAAGTCGCTGGCAAGAAAGACGGCACCATGACCGGTTGGCAGAGCGAATCCTGGGCCTCCGGCGG
>JANODS010000287.1:0-3267 GCA_031412835.1 Acidobacteriota bacterium
GACCAGCCACCGAAGAGTGTCGATTCGGCCTCTTGTCGGAAGAATTGCAAAAATCCGAAGTCGAGGTGGCGACGTTGAATCGCTAAATCGACAATCTTGCCAACTCTCGCCTCAGCACCGAAATGGGTATCAAGAGTATGAAGTGAGTGCGCTTGAATCGTTTTGGGGTGCCGAGCTTCAATACCCCGCTGACATTTGAAAAGTGTCGGCGTACCCAAGAGGGCGACATGCTGAGTTTTGTGGCGACTTCGTTCACTCGCAGATATTGTTCATCCAAATCTGGCATTGGTGGCTGAATCGCCTTGCGTTCTGCTGTCGATTGTTGTGCCAACATCCGCTGGCGCATCTCGGCGGCTCTGCGCTCAAATTGTTCTCGTGAGTTCGATACTCTAATTTGGCCCACTTCGATGGTCTGATTTGGCCCACCTTTGATGACACTGGCCAGCCTGTTTTGACAGGCTGGCAGAATGCAAAGGAGAACCAAGATGGAGTTATTTGAGACGATCCGGCGGGAGTACACAGCCGGAGAGACGATCGCCGGATTAGCCCGGAAACACGGGGTGCACCGGCGGATGATCCGGCAGGCCCTCAACAACGCGATCCCCCCAGATCGCAAGAAAGCCGAGCGCGAAGATCCCAAGCTCGGACCTCTCAAGCCGGTCATCGACAGCATCCTCGAACTAGACCGGCAGGCGCCACGCAAACAACGCCACACGGCCCATCGGATCTGGACTCGCCTCGCTGACGAGCACGCCGTGCACCCGGTCGCCGAATCCACCGTTAGGGAATATGTTCGCATTCAGAAGCACGCGCTCGGTTTAAAAGGACACGAAGTCTTTATTCCGCAGAGCTACCAATGGGGCCAGGAAGGACAGGTGGACTGGTATGAAGCACAAGCGATCCTGGGTGGCGAAACGAAGAAGTTACAGTTCTTTGTCATGCGCAGCATGGGCAGTGCAGGGGCTTTTCACCGGGCTTATTCCCACGCCACCCAGCAGGCGTTTCTCGAAGCGCACGAACTCGCCTTCGACTACTTCGGCGGCGTCTTTCGGACGGTGCGCTACGACAACCTGAAAGTCGCCGTGAAGAAGATTCTACGTGGCTATCAACGCGACGAAACCGAACGGATGCTGGCATTTCGTTCGCACTGGGGCTTCCAGAGCGAGTACTGCAACCCGGCGCGCGGCAACGAGAAGGGAGGCGTCGAGTCCGAGGTGGGTTGGTTTCGCCGCAACTGGTTGGTACCGGTGCGGGAGGCCGTTGACCTGGCAGATTTCAACGTGCAGTTGATGGGTTGGTGCGTCGCCAGTCAACAGCGTCAGATCCGCAGCGAGGCGAGCGACGTGGCAACGGCGATGCGCCAGGAGCAGCCCTATCTGCTGCCTTTGGCCGAACGGCGCTTCGGTGTCAATGAAGTGCTGTTTCCCGTCATCGTCGATGGGCAGGGCTGCGTACGGGCCAAGACGAACCGCTACTCGACCCCACTGCGGCCGGGCTTGCGGAGCGAGGTGGTGTTGTGGCCCAACGAAGTGGAGGTTTACCATGGCGGCGAACGAGTCGCGCGGCATGCGCGCTGCTATGGCCGTGGCTACGAGTTTTTCGAGTTGGAGCATTATCTCGATGTGCTGGAAAAGAAGCCGGGTGCGCTGGCGGGTTCGACGCCGCTGGCGCAATGGCGGGCGGCGGGACGTTGGCCGGATTGCATGGACCGTTTATGGGCGAGGATGATCGAACGCCAAGGCAGGCTGGTGGCGGCGCGCGAGATGGTTGGCTTAGTGCGGGCGGGGAGTGTCGAAGGTTGGCCACGGATGATCGTGGCCGTGGAAGAAGCGCTGCGATTGGGTACCTGTGATGGCGGCGCGGTGTTGTACATCTTTCGGGAGCCGGATGCGGCCAAGCGGGAGCGTTATCAGATGGCGTTGGCTGAGGAATTGGCTCAGTTTGAGAGGCCGATGCCGGACCTGGATGAGTACGATCAGTTACTCACGGAGAGGGTTCAATGAAGCCGGTAACTCAAGCCCTCGAGATTGCCAGCGTGCAACAGCATTGCCGGGCGGCGCGGCTGCCGGGAGTGGCGGCTAACTTCGTTCGATTGGCCGAGCAGGCGGCTAAGGAGAACCGGAGCTATGTTAGTTACTTGGAGGCTTTGTTGAGCGTGGAATGCGAGGAGCGGGATCGACATGCGGTTGAAAACCGGGTGCGCGACGCGCAGTTGCCGCGAGTGAAGACCCTGGAAGAGTTTGACTTCGCCAAGTCACCCCACGTGCCTGCCGCGCGCATTCGGGAACTGGCGGAGGGCGGCTATATTGAGCGATCGGAACCAATCGTCTTGATCGGGGATTGCGGGACGGGCAAGACGCACTTGGCTACGGGCTTATGTCTGGCGGCGTGCCGGCAGCGGCGCCGGGTGCGATTTACAACGGCTGCCGGCTTAGTGAATGAGTTGGTGGAGGCCAAGCAGCACAATCAGGTCAAGCGGGTAATGGCTAAGTGGTTGAAGTACGACTTGATTGTGCTGGATGAGTTGGGCTATGTGCCGTTGGCGGAGATTGGGGCGGAGTTTCTGTTTCAAGTCATCAGCGACCGGGCGGAGCGGGCGGCGTTGATTGTGACGACTAACTTGCCGTTCTCAGAATGGACGGGGGTATTTCCGAATCCGCGTTTGTGTAAGGCGCTGTTGGATCGGGTTACGGATCGGGCCCATATTATTGAGACGGGTACGGAGTCGTATCGTTTTCGAAGGACGTTGGAGGAGAAGAAGCGGCGGTAGGCGGGCGGCGCTTTGGGGCGGGCTGGCTTTCGTTCCGCCTAAACGGTTTCGCCCTCCGGGCGAAACCAGGCTCCACTACGGCCAGCCCGCCCCAAAGCAGCAAGTGCGGAAATGAGAGACACTAGCTCATTAGGTGGGCCAAATCAAGCCATCGAAGTGGGCCACGCCGGAGTAGCGAACACAGCGCCGCGAACGGGCAGCCGGAGTTTGTGCGGAAGTTTACGGGGGCTGCGGATACGACGGAGGATCTCTGCGCCAAGGTTAGTTATCAGTACGGGTCGCAGAGTGTGGATGGCGGGTTTTCGGGGGCGAATTTGCAGGGTCGGGTGGCGGCGGTGTCGACGGGTTGCGCGGCGCAACGGGGCGGGCGGATTGATGAGTTGTATTCGTATAATACGGCAGGGGCGGTGTTGACGAAGCGGGTGAGGATTACGCGGGGGATGTCGGTGGTGAGTAAGGACATCGTGTATGCGTTTGATGGGGAGGGTAAGTTGGCT
>JANODS010000288.1:0-3465 GCA_031412835.1 Acidobacteriota bacterium
GATCAGGCTGTTCGTGCGATCCATGGCGTTGAGCGGGATGGTGGCGACGGGAGTGTTGGCGGCGGGGGGGAGAGGCGGGAGGCGGGTTTGGCCGGCGGTGTTGGCGATGGTGGTGGGGGTTGCGGCGTTTGTGTTTTTGCCGACGGATGAGTGGATTGCGCGGTTTGCGGGGTTGGCGGTGACGGAGGATATTAGTAGCGATACGCGGGTGCAGATGTGGAAGGAGACATGGCCGGCGATTGTGCATTATGGATGGAAGGGGTGTGGGTTGGGGGGGTATGAGAGTTGTTTCTATGCGTTCAAGAAAGTAGCTCCGGATTACACGGTGAGTTACGCGCATAATGACTATTTGCAGGTGATGTTGGAGTTAGGATGGGTGGGGTTTGGGATTGGCATGATGTTAGTGGGGAGGGTGGTGGGAAGGTTGTGGTGGGTGACACAGAAGAGCGAGGGGGCGGCTTGGTATATGGGGGTGGGGTGTATGGGGGCGATTGTGGCGCTGTTACTGCATTCGTTAGTGGATTTCAACCTTTACTTCCCGGCGAATGCGATGGTGGCGGCGTGGGTGATGGGGATGGGGGAGGGGTTGCCGGCGGTGGTGAAGTGGGAGATTGGGCGGATGCAGCGGATGGGGGAAAAGGTGGTGGAGGGTTAGCGATAATAGAGCGAATGCGCATTCTGATCGTCACCGCCCACGCCGACGACGAAACGATTGGCTGTTTTACGGTGATGCGCGAGAAGGCCGCCGAAGTCCATATCCTTCATGCCACCGATTCGGTGCCGCGCAACCGATTCTTCGCCTTCCGTGCCGGTTTCCTGACCCGTCGGGCTTACCGCGCCGCGCGTCGTGAAGAGATGCAGGCCGTTCTGGCCAAGGCGGGCATTCCCGCAGCCCGCTATCACCGACTGGATTTTGCGGACCAGGAAGCATCGCGGCACTGTCGCCAGATTCGCGAATGCGTTCGCGGCTATTCCGCTGATCGGATTTATACCCACGCCTACGAAGGCGGGCATCCGGATCACGACACGCTTGCCTTTGCCCTGGCGGGGCTGCCCAATGTGTGGGAGTTCCCGCTGTACCACGCCTGGGGGGCCAGCTTCGTACCGCAAACTTTTCTGAACGGTCCGCCGGAAGTTACCGCCAATCTTGACCCCGAAGCGCGGCAAACCAAGCTCGACTGGCTCGGCTTATTCCGGTCGCAACAACGCGACATCAGGCGGTTCCCCATCGAACGCGAAGTGTTCCGGCCGATGCGGGCGTACGACTTCACTCGGCCGCCGCACGTCGGCCGACTCTACTACGAGGTCCATAAGCTCGGCTCGACTTGGGCCGAGTGGCGGGCGGCGGTCGACAAGTCGATCACTTTGGGCTGATCAGCCTGAGGTATTGCTCCAAATGAGCCTCTGGCGTGAACGCCGACAGATCTGCGCGGACCGGCGTTTCATCACCCAGCATCGCGCCGAGTTCTTCCGGACTTTGAAACACCCGCACGCCGCCCGTCCGCGCGGCCAGTTCCGGCAACGCTCCGTACGGCGTTACATATACGGGCGTTTCCTGACGCAGCGATTCGAGAACCACCAAGCCGAACGTTTCGTCGCAGATCGACGGCACAATCGTCGCCTTCGCCCTCCGGAACAACGATGGCAATTCGTCGTAGGAAACCCGCCCCAGAAACTCGATATTCGGTGCCCCCGCGGCCAACTCCCGCAACCGGCCCTCCGCCTCGCCGGTGCCTGCGATCTTTAGCGGCAGACCGTTGTCGCGGAACAGGGGCAGAATGGTATGGATCCCTTTTATATGCTCCAAGCGCCCGACCACGAGGTAGAAACTTTCGCGCGGTAACTTCGGCGCGTGACGGTTAGGGACGAAGTTGGGCAACATCGCAATCGGTAACCGCGGTAGATATTGGGTAATCGTTTCCTTTACGAACAAGCTCGGTGCCAGGAACAGGTCGATGTTCTCGAGTCCGTTGGAGACCACGCCGTCGCGGCGCCAGAACTGCGGCGGTCGGCCGCGGTTCATCGTGCAGCGATAGCAAGTGCGGCGGGTACAACGCTCTTCGCCGTTCCGCATGAGCACGTGCGATGGACATACGAGCCAATACTCGTGCAGCGTCATCAGGCGCACGCCGGTGCCCCAGCGAAACGCCGCCGGGGCACCGAGCAGAGACGCATTGTGCCAGTGCGTTACATCGAAACCGGCGCTCAAAATTTCTCGCAGCGCCTCGGCGTGCAGCCAGTCCCGCCCCGTGCAATGGGCGGTCAGCGGAGCCAGTTTCCCGAATGGCGAATGCAGCGTGTGAACGATTACTCTTGGATGCAGCGGGAACGGCGAGGGCGAGACATTCCCCCGCAGAAGCGAAAAGGAATCGGCGCAATGCACAACTTCGACATGGTGCCCGTTTTCGGCGAGGAGATTGGCCAGCGACGCCGTGAACACCGCGTCGCCGCCGAAATGCATCGGCGGAAAGAAGGTATTCAGTAAGCAAAAGCGCATGGCGAAATCTTTGTTAGTATATAGGAGCTGTGAATTTTCTAGCGAGAGCAAAACGCCACGTTCGCCTAACGCTTCAAAATCACCACTTGGGAGAAGAGCTCGGCGGGCGTCCGGCTCCCCCGTTTCTGATTCTGTTCATTAACTCGATCTGTAACCAGACGTGCGAACACTGTTTCTACTGGCGTAATCTGAACCGCAAGGACGACCTCAGCGTCGACGAACTACGCCACCTTTCGCAGGAGCTTGGCACCGTCGAAACCCTTAACCTTTCTGGAGGCGAACCGTTTCTTCGCTCGGAATTCGGTGAAATTTGCCGGTTCTTCATCCAGAATAATGGCGTCAGGCAGATCTACGTCCCGACGAACGGCAGCTTTCCGGACCGCACCGTGGCCGCCGTCGAAGAGGTCCTCCGCGAACCCTCGCTTCAACTTTTTGCCGTCGAACTCTCGCTCGATGGAATGCCACAATATCATGACCGTTTTCGCGGGATGAAAAACGCCTTCGCTCGCTCCATGGAAACCTACAAGGCGCTGAGCGAATTGCAGCGGCGGGACCCGCGCCTCCGGATCCACGCCATCTCCACCGCAACCAGCGAAAACATGGGGGAGATCTCGGAGCTGACGCGGTATCTGTATGAAAACTGCCCGGCGATGGATCACCATAACCTCGCCCTGATTCGGGGCGACCGCAAGAACCCATCGCTCCAAGGGCCCACGCTCGACAGCTACCGTGAGCTCTACCAATACGTTCAATCGGTCTGGGCACCCCGCGAAGAACAGCGTTTCGGCAGTATCGTCGAGCCGATGCTGCAATGGGCCAAAACTGAAACCGCGGTCAGCCAGCGGCAGGTGGTCCCTTGCCGCGCTGGCCGGCTCAGCGCCGTCGTTTACGCCAATGGCGACGTCAGCTTCTGCGAGTCCCATCCGCCGATCGGCAATCTCCGCCAAACCAGCTTCACCGAGCTTTGG
>JANODS010000289.1:0-2934 GCA_031412835.1 Acidobacteriota bacterium
CGTGTAGGGCACGGTGCCACCGCCCAAATTCTTCACCAGAACCGCCTCGGCCAGCGGCTCCGCATTCGCGAGGAAGGAGTAGTTGATGTTGGTACGGTCGATCGACAGGCGGGCCGGATCGGGCGCCGCGACGACAAAGGAAACGTTGACCGGCGTCGTGGCTCCCGCCGTCGGCGCGGCGAGGATCAGAATCGTTGTGTAGGTGCCGGGGGCTAGGTTGGCGGGGTCTGCGGAGACCGATACCGCGATGGGCGAAGCACCAATCGACGGGGAAAATCGAAGCCAAGGTGCCGGGGAAGACGCCGCGAATGCGAGGCCGGAGAGGGTGCTACCAAGGGTTACAAGCTTCGGTTCGGTGCCGGGTCCGCCGCTGGTAGCTTGAAAGGAAAGTGCCGACGGAGAGGCTTGCAGCGTTACCGCTCGAGCGAGAACGGAGCGGATGCGATTGTTGAAGGCGTCGGCGATCAGCAGGTCCCCAGCAAGGTTAAAGGCGAGGCCTTGCGGAGAGGAGAACGACGCGCGGGTGGAGAAGTCGCCGTCTCCGGAGTAGCCGGGTTGGCCGTTACCGGCGACGGTGGAAAGGACTCCCAGCGTCGAGATCCGGCGAACGCGGTTGGCATCGGAGTCCGAGAACAAGATATTGCCGAGGGCATCAGCCGCTAATCCAACGGGGCCGACGAGGGATGCCTCGGTAGCGGGGAAGCCATCGGCGGCGAGATCGACCCGTGTGCCTCCTCCCGCAAAGGTCGTTATGCGTCCGTCCGGGGTCACTCGGCGAATACGGGAGTTCCGGGTATCGGCGATGAGCAGGTTGCCAGCACGATCAATCAGCAACCCATAAGGAGCATTCAGGGAGGCTACGGAAGCGGGCCCGTTGTCGCCCGCGAAACGGGGATTCCCGTTCCCGGCAAAGGTGGATATGGTACCCGCTGGGGATATGCGGCGAATGCGATGGTTCGCCGTGTCCGCGACGTACAGGTTATTGGCCGTGTCGAAAACGAGATAGGTGGGACGATCCAGACCGGCCGCAGCGGCCGGGCCGTCGTCGCCGGAAAACGAGCCGTTACCGTTGCCCGCGACGATCGAGAATACCCCGGCGGGGGAGAGGCGGCGGACTCGATTGTTATCCGTATCGGAGACATAAATATTGCCGGCGAAATCGGTCGTGACCCCGATTGGATTGGCCAGAGGAGTCGAGAGGGGGGGGCGGTTGCCCGTACTATCCTGTCGGACGCCGGTGCCTGCGATGGTGAGAAACGAGTTCGACGAGGAGGAGGAATGGAGGTAGTTGTTGCCCGAGTCGGCTATATAGAGACTCCCGCGAGAGTCGGTTGCGATTCCGTTGGGTCGGAATAGGAAGGCATTCCGAGCCGAAGTATTGGCGGGGGTCACGCGAAACCGGCCGTTCCCGGCAAGTGTGGTGATAATCCCGGCTGTATTGATCGACCGGACTCTGAAATTGTCCCGGTCGGCGATCAATAGGTTGCCGAGCAAATCGAGAGCAAGGCCAGAGTTCGCATTCAAAGTAGCACCAATGGCCGGCGCATTGTCGCCGGCAAAGCCAAGTCGCCCGTTTCCGCCAAACGTCGAGATCGTGCCCGTAGCGGAAATGCGGCGGAT
This sequence comes from Acidobacteriota bacterium, assembly GCA_031412835.1. Lineage (GTDB taxonomy): Bacteria > Acidobacteriota > Terriglobia > Bryobacterales > Bryobacteraceae. The sequence continues at coordinate 1,621 of JANODS010000289.1, forward strand.
GAGTCCATTGTTGGTATCGGAGAAGTAGATCACGCCAGCTTGGTCAATCGCGATTCCCGATGGCCTATTGAGGGATGCCTGGAGGGCCGGTCCGTTGTCGCCAGTGAAAGCAGCCCGACCCGTGCCCGCCAACGTCGTAATGACTCCCTGTGGAGACACGCGGCGCAGGCGATGGTTCTCGGTGTCGGCGATGTAGAGATTGCCCGTGCGATCAACGGCGATCGCCTCGGGTAAGCCGAGAGAGGCTTGGGTGGCGGGAGCGTTTTCTCCCGCGAAACCGAAAAGGCCGTTGCCAGCGACCGTTGTGACCACCCCTTGCGGCGAGACGCGCCGAATCCGACCGTTGCCCCGATCGACGAAATACAGGTTATCCGCCGAGTCGACCGCCAGTGCTCCAGGGGTGTCGATTTTAGCCCGTGATACAGGCCCGTTGTCGCCCTCGAAGCCCGTCGCCAAGGATCCAATCAAAGTGCGAATGGTCCCATCCGCGGCAACCACCCGAATCCGATTATTCGCCACGTCGGAAATATACAAGTTGCCCTTTGAGTCGTAAGCCACCGCTTGTGGAGTGTTCAGCGCCGCATTGACTGCCGGGCCGCCGTCCCCCGAAAATGTCGCGATCCCATTCCCCGCTAGCGTCGTCAACGTCCCATCGCCATTCAGCCGAACCACCGAAGCGTTGCCGGGGTCGGCGAACACAGGCCGCCCTTCGCGGTTGACAGTAACGTGGATGATCGGGCTAAGCGGCGCCTCCAGTGCCCGAACCCCATTCGCCGAAAAGATCCAGTCGTTCCCAACAACGGTGGTGACAATCCCCTGCGGGAAGACGACCAGAGCGCACAAAAGGCAGAATACAAAGACACGAAAGGCCAGCATGGCATCAGCATACACCAGAGTTAATGAAACGGAGTCACCGTTGTAATCACTATTTAGGTGGCGGGAGAATCCGTAAACGTTTAGTATTCAGGCTAGGAGCAGTTTGTGTCGATGATGCTACTTCGCGTTTCCAGCCTATTATTCGGTGCCCTGGCGCTGAACGCCGAACCTCTGAACCGCACAATGGCTGCCGTGCCGCTTCGCTTTGAACCCAGCGCGGGCGCAACGTCATTCCTGGCGCGAGGCAATGGATATGCAATCGGGCTGCGGGCCGACGGTGCCGACCTGCGCCTCGGACCGAGCGGCGCGGGCTTGCGGATGCGGTTCGTAGGCGGGCAACCCAACGCCCTCGGGCTGCCCGAGCAACTTCTCGAAAGCGTGACCAACTCCTACCTCGGGCCCGACCCCGCCCATTGGAAAGTCGGCATCCCCAACTTC
>JANODS010000290.1:0-3421 GCA_031412835.1 Acidobacteriota bacterium
GTGACCAAGTGCAACGGCGGTTCCGGCTGCCTGCGAGATCTGGACTTGGTTCGGTCGATCCTCGAAAGGGTGAAATCCGCTTTGACGATTCCCTTGACGATGAAGTTCCGAGCCGGATGGAACGACAGGGAACTCGTGCACGTGAAGATGGCGCGAATGGCCGAGGACATCGGAGTGGCGGCGATCGCGCTGCATCCGCGGACCCGGGAACAAGGCTATTCGGGCTTGTCGGATTGGAGCCGGATCGCGGAAATTAAGGCCGCCGTGAAGATTCCGGTGATCGGCAACGGCGACATTCTGACGCCGGAAGACGCCGTCCGCATGGTGCGGCAGACCGGCTGCGACGCCGTGATGATTGGCCGTGCTGCTTCGTCTAACCCCTGGATTTTCAAACAGATTCATGAGTACCTTGAAACCGGATCCTACTGGGAGCCGACCGAGGCCGATCGACACGAGATCATGAGCACCTATTACAGGATGCTGGAAGAAGAGGAGATGCCGGACACGATCGGCAAGATGAAGCAGTTTGCCAGCTACTTCACTCACGGCGTGCGTAATGGCGCCAAGCTTCGCGTCGATATCTATCACGCGAAGTCGTCGCAGCAGATTCGGGAGTTGGTGGACCATTTCTTTACACGGGAGCTCGTAGCTGCTTGAAGAAAGTTCATTTATTCACCGACGGTGCCTGTCTTGGCAATCCGGGCCCTGGCGGATGGGCGGCGGTGCTTCGCTTCGGCGAACATGTGAAAGAGGTTTATGGCTCGGAGAAGGCGACCACCAACAATCGAATGGAGTTGATGGCGGCCATCAAGGGCCTTGAAATACTTAAAGAGAAGTGTGAAGTAATCGTCACAACTGACTCAGAATACGTGAAAAATGGCATCACGCAATGGATTCACGGATGGAAGAAGCGCGGTTGGGTGAAGGCCGACAAATCGCCCGTTGTGAACCGTGACCTTTGGGAAGAGCTCGACTTCCAGGTCGGGCGCCATGCCACCGACTGGCGTTGGACCAAAGGCCATGCCAACCATGCTGACAACAACCGCTGCGACGAACTCTGCACCCGCGCCGCCCGCGAGCAAAGCCATAGTGAATAAGTTCATCTAAAATATATGATAACCGATCCTAAAGCACAGATAGCAGGACGTTTGCGTAGTCGAGCGTGGTTCGATAATCCGAACGATCCGGGCAATATGGCCATCTATCTTGAGCGGATGACCAACTTCGGTCTCACCCGCGACGAGCTACAGGGCGGGAAGCCCATCATCGGGGTTGCCCAATCCGGCTCCGATCTTTCGCCATGCAATCGGATTCATTTGGAGCTGGCGTCGCGAGTCCGCGACGGCATTCGGGACGCCGGCGGGGTGCCGCTCGTGTTTCCGACCCACCCGATCCAAGAGTCCTGCCGACGTCCCACCGCTTCCATTGACCGCAATCTCTCCTACCTGACCCTGACCGAGATCCTCCACGGTTACCCGATCGATGGTGTCGTATTGACCACCGGCTGCGACAAGACGACCCCGGCCTGCATAATGGCCGCCGCGACTGTTAACATCCCTTCGATTGTCTTGAGTGGCGGTCCGATGCTCAACAGTTACTTTAAGGGGAAGCCGGCCGGCAGCGGCGTGGCTGTGTGGGAAGCGCGGCGGCTGCACGCTATCGGCGAAATCGACTACTCCGAGTTTGTCGACATGGTGATCGCTTCGGCCCCCAGCGCGGGTCACTGCAATACGATGGGTACAGCTTTGTCGATGAACTCACTCGCTGAGGCTCTCGGTATGTCGCTGCCCGGCTGCGCGGCGATTCCGGCGCCTTACCGCGAACGAGGCCAGATGGCGTACGAGACCGGCCGTCGCATCGTGGCGATGGTTCACGAGAACTTGACGCCGTCGAAGATCCTGACGCGCGAGGCCTTCGAAAACGCCATCGTCGTAAACTCCGCCATCGGCGGCTCCACGAACTGCCCTCCCCATATCATCGCCATCGCGCGTCACATCGGCGTCGAACTGAAGGTGGAGGATTGGGAAACCGTCGGCCACCACATTCCGCTGTTGGCCAACATCCAACCGGCTGGCGACTTCCTCGGCGAAGATTTCCATCGCGCTGGCGGCGTCCCGGCGATCATCGGCGAACTGCTTCGCGGCGGCCAGATTCGGGAATCGGCGATGAACGTCTCCGGCAAGACGGTGGGCGACGCCTATGCCGGATGCTGCACGGCCAACCCGATCGTGATTCATCCGTTCGATAAACCGATGATGGCCAACGCCGGCTTCCTCGTTGTGAAGGGCAATTTGTTCGATAGCGCGCTCGTCAAGACCTCCGTCATTGGCCACGAGTTCCGCGCCCGGTATCTCGAAACCGACGGCGATGCGAACGCTTTCACCGGTCGGGCGATTGTCTTTGAAGGCCCGGAGGATTATCACGAACGCATCAACGATCCGTCCTTAGAAATCGACGCGCATTGCATTCTCGTCATTCGAGGCTGCGGCCCGGTCGGCTACCCTGGCGCGGCCGAGGTGGTGAATATGCTCCCGCCGGACGCTCTCGTCAAAATCGGCGTGAACCAACTACCGACGATCGGAGATGGGCGGCAGAGCGGCACGTCGGCGAGCCCGTCGATTCTGAACGCGTCACCCGAAGCTGCCGTGGGCGGTCACTTGGCTCTGCTCAAGACGGGCGACGCGATCCGGGTGGACCTGAACACTCGCCGGGTTGATGTGCTGATTTCAGCCGAAGAGCTCGCCGCGCGTAAAGAGACGATGGCCGTGGCCGCCGCGACCCCGCAATCGCCGTGGCAGGAGCTGTATCAGAAGCATGTCGGGCAGTTGGGCGAGGGCGGAGTGCTGGAGTTTGCGGTGAAATATCAGGACATCGGGAAGGAAATTCCGCGGCACAGCCACTAAACGAAAAATGCCCGCGACCGAAGCCGCGGGCTAGAGTATGGCTATATCATCCGGTCGTTGTTACGGCCGGAGATCTTGTTCCTGGGCGAAGTTAGTCCACTCTTCGGTCCAGTCAAACTCGCCGAAGCCGCCGATCCAGGTCGCCCATTGATCGAAGAAGCCGTCATCGGGCGGTTGAATCCAGTTAGCGCGGAAGACAGGCGAACCGGTCAGCGGACGGAAGTCCGGGTTCGACCGTTCCAGGGGCCGTCGGAGCAGCGGGTCCGCGATCAGGGTCTGACGAGCCGCGCCCCCGACGAAAGTCCGGAAATCGGCGATAACTTGACCGTCGATCGTCGCGGGAGCCGCCGGAGTCGTGTTCGTGCCATTGTTCCAGAGCAGCAGGCCGTTGGCGTTGAAATCGCCGCTTGTGATGTTCGGCTGAATGCTGTCCGCGATGTTCGCGCCGCCGAAGCTGCGGGTGACCCAGTTGTAGCAAAGCAAGTTATTGTAAGCTCCGCCCGCCCCGCGCCGGAAGT
>JANODS010000291.1:0-1381 GCA_031412835.1 Acidobacteriota bacterium
TTTCAACAGCGTGTTGACCATCTCGCCGAGGGGTACACCCTTCTGAGCGGCGTGCTCGGTCAGGTAATCTTGAACATCGGGGCTTAAGTAGATCGGCAAGCGAAGTTCCGCGCTAGACCGGAAAAACTTGCCGCGTTCGCCTTTGCTGAAATCATATTCAGGTTTCATTTTTGTTCCTCATAGTCGCGGATCTCTGATTTCGTTGGCCGCCTTGCTGAAATCAACCGAACTCGCCCTCGTTCATTCGCCAACCATTCGAAGGTGTGGATCACAAGCGCGTACTGGCCATTCGCATCCTTTCCCAGCGTAATCCATCTGGCTTCGATTTCGCTGTGCTCATCGTCAGGGATGGTGATCGCGAGGGGGTCCTTGAAGACGGTTGAGGCACGCTCAAAATGTAAGCCGTGCTTGGTGAGATTGATATTCGCCTTCACCGGATCCCATTCAAATTCGTAAAGAAAGGCCGCCATCGTTGCGCCCTATTCTAGCCCGACCGGGATCTGAATGCTTCTTCGAAGTAGGATTTGGCTTCCTGTTAGCGCCGAGCCACGCCTTGCTTTAGTGGCTGGCCAGTTGCCCATCTGAAATCGTGAAAGATACCGCGAGCGCTGCCGATGCCATTTCACCGTGGGCGATACGGTCGGTGATCACCTCGATTGCTAGCCGTTCGGCGCTGCTAATGGCCTCTTCGCGAGTTGGCCCGTAGCACATGACTCCGGGCAGTTCGAGAGCTTCGGCGATCCAGCGACCGTCCACTTCTCTGTCCAGCTCAATCGTTAGTTTCACGATCTCATCATAACTTTTCTGGCACTGACCGCATAGAGAGCTAGCGCGAGAGCTTCCGGGCTACCATGGGGATTATGTTGCTTGGGTTTTGGCTTCTGGCGGCCGCGGGGGCTTGGGTGGATGTTTCGGCGGGGAGCGGGATCACGGCCATCCTCAATAATGGGCTGACGGCGGAGAAGCATTTGCCGGAGACCATGGTGGGCGGGGTGGCCCTGTTTGACTTCGACAAAGACGGTAAGCTCGACGTCTTTCTGACTAACGGGGCGGAGCAGCCGAGCTTGCGGAAGACCTCGGCGAAGTATTGGAATCGGCTCTATCGGAACTTGGGCGGCGGCCGATTTGAAGATGTGACGGAGCGGGCGGGGCTGGCAGGGGCCGGGTTTGACATGGGCGTGTCCGCCGGGGACTTCGACAACGATGGGTGGACGGATTTATTCGTGGCCGGGGTGGCGGGGAATACGCTCTGGAGGAACAAGGGCGATGGGACGTTTGCCAATGTGACCTCGGCGGCGAAGCTGGGTGCGGGCGGGCCGTGGGCCGTGGGGGCCGGTTGGTTCGATATGGACAATGATGGTGACTTGGATTTGTTTGTGGT
>JANODS010000292.1:0-1005 GCA_031412835.1 Acidobacteriota bacterium
TTGACGGCGCCGCCGCCAATGTAGTAACATTACTACATTCAGTAAGGAGACCAGACCATGACGTCGACCACCATCTCCAGCCGAGAATTCAACCAGGACCTCGGTCACGCTAAGAAAGTGGCCCAAGATGGTCCTGTAATCATCACCGATCGCGGTCGGCCCTCCCACGTCCTGCTCAGCATCGAAGAGTATCGCAGGCTTACCGGAGCAGATAAAAGCATTGCAGAACTGTTAGGGATCAAGGGTCCTGACGATTGTGGAGATTTCGAGTTTCCGATATGCCGCGAACTAGCTCGAGCCGCAGATTTTTCTTGAAATATCTCCTCGATACCAATGTAATCTCGGAGTTTCGGAAGCTCGGACTCGGAAGGGCGGATGAAAATGTCGCCCAATGGTCTCTGGGCGTCAAGGCTCGGGACCTTTACCTTTCGGTCATATCAATTCAAGAATTGGAAACCGGAATCCTCCTCGCCCATGAAAAGGATCCCGTTAAGGCATCTATCCTTCGAACTTGGCTGGAGCGCCAAGTGTTGCCGGCCTTCGACGGGCGGATCTTCGCAGTCGACCTAACCATCGCTCGGCGTAGCGCGGGACTCCATGTCCCAAAGACGTGCCCCCAGCGCGACGCCCTCCTCGCCGCCACCGCCCTCGTCCACGGCCTCATCGTCGTCACCCGCAACCTCCCCGACTTTGCTCGTACCGGCGTCCCCACCCTCAACCCCTGGTCCCTAACGCCCCCACCAGCGCCCTAAACCAAGCCCCCACCTCCGTCTCCCGCCGATGCGGATCATGCCGCAACGCCCGCGCAAACACCCCCCCCACCTCGTCACTCAACTGCCTCTCCCGCCGCAAGGTCGCCACTAACTCCCGCTCCCAACTCTCATCAAACGGCAACGACAAGTCCGTATATCGCAACTTAGTCATCACCTCCAGCGCAATCACCCCAAACGAGTAAACATCACTCGCGGGCGAGAACCGCCCGAATAACTGCTCCGGAGCCATATA
>JANODS010000293.1:0-1076 GCA_031412835.1 Acidobacteriota bacterium
CTTCGTGGAGGGCGGCAAGGTCGGCGGCGGAGAAGGGGATGCCGTGGGCGCGCCGCTCGCGTTCGATGCGGATTTCGGGGTCACCGGCGACGAGGACTTCGTCGTAGCCGACGGCGGGGGCGGAACCGCGAAGCTCAGCAACAAGGCGGGCCATGCGGGCTTCGAACTCGTCGGCGGGGAGGAAGCGGCGGACGTCGATGGCGAGGAAAAAGTGACTGACCGACAGGGGCTTCTCGGTGAAGCGGATGCCGCCGATTTCCGCGCCCATGGCTCCGCCGGAGAGGACGGAGGTGAGGATTTCGACCATGACCGCTAGGCCGGTGCCTTTGTAGCCACCGAGGGGGGCGACGAGGCCGTTGTAAGCTTCGTTCGTATCGGTGGTCGGGCGGCCGTCCTTATCGGTGGCCCAGCCGGCGGGGATCGAGGGTTCGTTGTTCTGGAAGGCTTTGAAGATGCGATTGGCGGCGACGGTGGTGGTGGCCATGTCAAGCAGGAAGCTATCTTCGTACGGCCCGGGGACGGCCATGCAGATGGGGTTGGTGCCGAAGCGCGGTTCCTTCGACTGCCACGGGGCGACGATGGTGGAAGCGTTGCAGAAGGCGAGGCCGATGTGGCCCGCGTCGGCCATGCGGCGGGCCCAGAAGGCGGCGGCACCGAAATGGTTGGCACGACGGGCGGTCACGACGCCGACGCCGTGCGTGGACGCCAGGCGGTTGGCGATGGCGCAGCATTCCGCGGAGGTGGCGGCACCGAGGCCGAAGGCGGCGTCGTAGGCGCAGATGGCGGCGAACTCGTGCAGGGGTTCACCGAGGGCGGTGGGAATGATGAGGCCGTGGCGGATGTGTTCCAGGTAGTAGAGAAGCAGGCGGATGCCGTGGGAGTCAACCCCGCGGAGGTTGCCGAAGACGAGATTCTGGGACACCTCGCGGGCGTAAGGCGTGGGTGTGCCGGCGGCTTCGAGGAGAGCGATGCCGAAGCGTTCTAGTTCGGCGGGGGCGACGGCTTGACTCATTTCTTGAGATCGGGGTGGAGGAGGCGCTGCACCTCGGATTTGTCGAGATCGGCTTTGGTGACGA
>JANODS010000294.1:0-4107 GCA_031412835.1 Acidobacteriota bacterium
AGAGCTGCGCCGCGAGGGTCTTGTTGTGGGCAAGGATCAAGGCCGGGCGATTGCACTGTTCGATGACTTTAGCCATCGTGTACGTCTTGCCCGAGCCGGTGACGCCCAGCAGCACCTGATGCCGAGCTCCATCAATAACGCCGCGGGAGAGCGCGTCAATAGCCTGCTGCTGGTCGCCTTTCGGCGAGTAAGGGACGGCGACGCGAAACGACATTCTACTAGTCTATCGAGCTTGGGCTAGGCGTTCGCGCTCGGCGTTGTACTCGCAGCCAAACAGGGCGATGGCGGCTAGCAGGTACATCCAAACGAGCATGGCGATAACGCCACCGACCGTGCCGTACATGACGTTATAGTCGGCCAGATTTTGGACGTACCAACTGAAGACGAGCGTCACGATGAACCAGAGCGTGGAGGCGATCCAAGCGCCGGGCCATACGTCTCTCCAGCGCATCGGGCGATTGGGCGCGATGAAATAAAGCAGAGCCACCACAAGCACCACCGAGCAGAAGGAGACGGCGAAAGTGAGACCACGGGCCAAGGTCTGAAACAGTCCACTGGCGGGCAGGAACTCGCTCTGTAGGCGGGCACCGAACAGGATGACGACGGACGCGGCCACCCCCGGCACGGCGGCCACGAACACCAGCACCATCGCGACGAGGCGGTCCCGCACAATGCCTCGGCCGGTCGGCAGCCGATAGGCGGCCCGGAAGCCCTCCATCAACGATTCCATCAACGACGCGGCGGCCCAAACCGAAAGCAGCGTCGCGCCGATGATGAGCCAGAAAGGGCGCTGGCCGCGCGCCGTGAACTGGTATTGCACCATGTCGGCCGTCCCTGGCGGAACCACTTGCAGCAGGAAGCGGACGAGGTATTCGCTGACGGCTTCAGCGTTGGCCTGCACCAGAATCGCCGCCACTGAAGAGAGCAACGGAAACAGGCTGAGCAGGCCGGAGTAGGCCGCAGCCTTGGCGATGCCGAAGCAGCCGTCCATCATTGCGTTATAAAAGGCTCGGCGGAGAAGAAGAAAAAACTCACGCATGGGTTCGCCGGTTTCGACGCCAAAACAGCAGGCAACCGAACCAGGATAACGCGCTGAGAAGGGCGCAGAGGCGGGTCTCGAGCGGGGTACGGTAATGTAGTTCGAGCGTGGACTGGGCGGCGGGCCGCGGCGTGAGAGTGAAAAAGCCGAGTTCATTCCGCAGCAGGGGAATGCGGTGGCCATCCTGCCACGCTTCCCAGCCATCGTCGAAGCTGACAGCGACGGCTACCAGGTAGCCGGGCGGAAAGGCCCCGGCAATGGTCGCGTCCGAAGTGCCCTGCCAAGCGAATTGCAAGGTTGGCCGGGCGGGATCAAGCAGGGCGTTGACGTACGGCTCCAGCACCTTAAAGTGGCCGCCGATGGGCGGGTGAGCCGGTAGTTCCGCCGCCGTGACGAGGTGAGCATAGCGGTCCGGTTCAACGCGGTAAATCCGGTCGTCGCCTTCGGACCACACCTTCTCCAGCACCCCTTCAAACTTGTTCGGATACTTGAGGTCCCGATAATACTCCTGGGATTCGGGCCCGTGAACGACCACGTACTCAATCCCGAGGGTGCGCATTTGAAGAATGGAGTTGGCTGCCTCCTCGCCGGGCTGGGAGCCGATGTCGCTACGCACTTGGTAGGCGATGTCGACCGGGAGACGATTGCGGAGCCCGGTTTCGAAAACACCGCCAATCTGCGGAAGATCGAACCACGAATTGAAGCGGAAGCGCGTGCCGCCAGTGAGCAAAAGGCGGCCGGTTGGATTCCGGGCAGCGAGGGCAGAGGCGACCTTAAACTCAGGCACTTCCTCGCGCGGCGTGAGCACCCAGGGAGCGTAACGATGGCTAATAAAATGGGAGACTCGCGGGGTGCAGTAAAGCAGCACAAGGAGCAGTACGAAGCGCGTAAGCCACGGGCGACGGCAGTAGGCCAGCCGAAACATTTCGACGAGAAGAAGCAACAGAAACAGCTCGTATTCCAGCCCGTAACGGCGAGATTCTGGAAGGGCGTTCAAACCGTAGCGATAGAAGCAGGTGACGAGGAAGCCGAAGCAGTAAGTGGCCATCAGCACGAACGCGAGATAGCGCTGGCGGGGGAAGACGAAGCGGAACCCGAGCCAAATCAGAAGCAGGCCGCCAATCCACGCGCCGACGGCGTACCGCTCAAGGCTTTGGAACTGGTAGCCGAAAGCATCCTTTGGCCAGTTGTTCACCATCCGCCAGACGAAGGTGGGCGTAAGCCAGAAGGCGGCGAGCAGGTAGCCGATCACTCCGGCCGCGAGAACGCGTCGAACGGAGAAGCGCTCCACCGAAGAGTACGTCGCCAGCAGAATGAGCACAAGCAGAGTGAGCGCCAAACCGGCGACCCAGTTGGTCAGCACCACCGTCGCCAAGGCGATAGCGGCCAGCCACAGCGAAGAAAAACTGCGCAGGGTAGCCGCCCGATGGACCGCGATCAACGCCAGCGGAACGATCGCCAACCCGACCGTATGCGGACCCTCGCCATACTTAATCAGCACCTGAATTCGCCACGGAATCTCCATGATTCCCTGATCTTTCTCGATCGTTTCGATCAGCAGGTAGAGCGGGCTGAGGAAGGTCACCGCGAGGCTCGCGCAAAACGCCGCCCCCCGCGAAGCGCCGAAGTAGCGAACGAACCAATACACCGAAGCCACGCCCAGGCAGAGCGCAAACGCACAGGTGGCCCGATGAACCTGCGTCGGGTCGATTGAAGGAATTAGCCGGATCCACAACGCATTCCAGTACGGGAGCAACGGCAGATAAACGAAGTGGGTGGGGAGTCCACAATACTGCATCGGATTCCAAGCCCACGGGTTCGGATGCTGGGCCACGAGGTTTGCCATGTAGGCGTAGCCGCGTTCGATGGAGCCTCGGTAAGGCGTGACACCAGGCAGGAAGATGCGCCAGTTCAACGCGAGATTGAGAAACAGCACCAGCGCGGCGACGAGGTGGTCGAGGCGTGTCACCGACGGCGGCCTTTCCAGAATAGCCAGCCACAGAGCAAAACTGCGATCCCGAACAGACCGCGTCCAATCTGGTTTTCAAGCGGCGTTTCCCAGTACAGTTCGATGTGGTGCTGGCCGGGGGGAACGAGAATACGGGTCTGCCCCAGGACGTCCTTGACCACCGGAAACGCCTGCGAACCAGAAGTCGCTCGCCAGTTGGGATCGTACGTCACCTGCACCGCCAGGGCCTCTCCGGCGGCCACATTCGAATCGATGGCCAAGGTCCGAGGGTTTGACCATCGAGCCGGCGCTGGCGAATCCGGGCCCTCTTCCAAGGCCTTCACGTAGGGCTTCAGCCGCTCCACGTCTTCGCCATTCCGAATCGGCTGCAACTGTTCCACCTCGGCCAACCGCACGACACGAGCCAGCGACGGCCAGCGGCGTGGCACTTCGTGAATCCAGTTCCCTGCCCCATCGTCGAAGACGATCGGCAGGCTCTTCCGAAACCGCTGCGGGAACTGATAGTCGTGAATCGGCAGCGCCGAACGGGCGTCGTCCATCACGATCAAATCGGTGCCCGTAGCCTGAAGCCAGAGGATGGACGGCTCGGCGGCTTCCGCTAGAAAAATATTCCAGTACAGGGTCATCAGATCGAAGTTGATCAGCCCCTGCTCACTCCCACCGCCGATCTGCGCCGTGTTGTGCCAACCGTTCCACCAGAACCGCGCGGTGCCGGTCGCAAACACCCGCGCCGCTGGCCGATTCTTCGCGACCCAATCGGCCATCTTGAACTCGATGCGATCAGTCCAGGCCGACGTCCGATGAATGTGCCGCCAAGGAAAAGTTACGTACCCCCACGCTGGAATGAAGGCCGCGATCACCAACAGCGCCGCCAGGAAACGTTCTCGGGTCCAGACCCGGCGAATCCCTTCCAGGCCAGCCAGCACCAGGAACATGTCAAGTTCCGGCACGAAGCGTTCCGGCTCACCCGCCACCCGAAACGCTCGGTTCGTGTAATAGTGGCCGAGGACATTCAGGCTGATGAACGCGGCGCTGGCGAGGACAAACACCGTCCACGTATGCTCTGACCGGCCCGCCGCCCATCGCCAACTGAAGTAGC
>JANODS010000295.1:0-3438 GCA_031412835.1 Acidobacteriota bacterium
CGCTTCACCCACACCTCCGGGTTTGGGCAATTGGGCGTCGTGAATGCTCTTATCAACCGGTCTCTGGATGGGGCGGGCGCCTGTTACATCGCCTACTCACAGCCCGATCAAGTCCTCTATCTCGTCAATGACCTGGGTCCCGCCAACGGCCTTTCCGCCGCCCTCGTCCTGGGGTCCTCCGCCTCGGTCTCCAACAGCCAATGCACGATCAGCGGCACCGGTTCCTCCGCCGTCGGAAGTGGCAATACATTGACGCTCACGCTGAATGTCACTTACAAGACACCGTTCCTTGGAAACAAGGTCATCTATACGGCCGCCCGCGATCAACCGGGCAATTCGACCGGTTGGAGCACCGTCGGCGCGACCATTGTTGGCGAAGCATCGCCCACTTTCCCGCGCTCCGGAACGATGACGCCGTCCGTCGGCACCACCTCCACGGCTACCATTTCGTTCACGTATGCCGACGCCACAGCCGCCGCAAACCTGCAAACCGCCTGGGCGCTCATCAACACCGCCATCGACGCCCGCCAAGCCTGCTACATCGCCTACTACGCCCCTGGGAACATTTTGTTCCTCTATCCCGACAACGGCGATGGCAACGCAGCTACGAATATGGTTTTAACTGGTACGAACGCCGTCGAAAATAGCCAGTGCCGCATCAGCGCAGTAGGCTCCAGCGTGACGACCAGCGGCGGCCAAGTGACCCTCAATCTCAACTATACGTTTAAGGCCCCCTTCGCCGGCTTCCGGGCCATTTGGAGCGCTGTCCAAAATCTGGCGGGCACGCAAACCAGCGTCTGGAAACCAGTTGGCGGCTGGCTGGTGCCCTAACCTGAAAAGAGAGGCCCTATTGCAATCCGCCCTAAAAGTCGATAAAGTTTCGACACTATGCTGAAAGGTCTGTTTCTCGCCCTCGCTCTCGCCGCTGCCTCTTTTGCTCAAAGCGAACGTGGGCTCATCGCTGGCACTCTCACCGATCAATCCGGAGCCGCCGTGCCCTCCGTCGAGGTCCTGATTGTCAACCGCGATACGAACGCGGTCTTCAAAGCCACCACTACCGCCGCCGGCGAATTCACCGCCCCTAATCTTCTCCCCGGAACGTACCGCATTACGGTCACCGCCGTCGGCTTCAAACGCTACGTGCAACAAAACGTTGTCGTCGCCGCCTCGTCTTCGGTGCGTCTGGAACTGCAGCTTCAAATCGGTCAGGTCTCTGAGCAGATTGAGGTTACCGCCTCCGCCGCGGCCATCCAAACCGATAACGCCAAGGTCTCGACGCAAGTGCAGAACAAGCTGGTCGACGAACTTCCCCTCGTCGTCGGCGGGGCCATGCGCAGCCCCTTCAACCTGGTCGCCGTGGCCGCCGAAGCCCGCGGCAGCGGACAACGCCTCTCGCTCGGCGGTGGCCAAGCCGCGGCCTGGGACGCCACCCTCGACGGTCACAGCGTTGGCACCAATCGTTCCGGCGACACCGATGAAGCCGCCCTCAACACCCCGTCCGTCGAGGGCCTCACGGAGTTCTCCGTCGATACCAACGGCTTCAAAGCCGAGTATGGCCAAGCCGGCGGCGGCGTCATGAGCTTCGCCTCCAAGTCCGGCACCAACGACATCCACGGCACGGTCTATAACTTCCTCCGCAACGATGCGATGGACGCTCGTGGCTTCTTCCCCGCCAAGCGCGGCGTCTATCGCCAAAACGACTTCGGCGGAACTTTCTCCGGCCCCCTCCGGATTCCCAAGTTCTACGACGGCCGCAACAAGACGTTCTTCTTCGCCGCCTTCGAAGGCTTCCGGAATCGCGTCGGTGCCAACGACACCATTCTTTCGGTTCCTACTCCCGAAATGTACCGCGGCGATTTCCGCAACTGGGTTGACCAAAGCAACCGCCTAATCCCCATCTACGACCCCACGACCACCCGCACCAACCCCGCCGGGACCGGCTCCATCCGCGACGCCTTCCCGAATAATCAAATCCCCGCCAACCGCATCTCCCCCACCGCCGCCTCCATCGCCACCTTCGGCGCCGGCGTCGCTCCCAACCGTGGCTTCGCCCCGGGCACTTCTGGCTTCGTTCGCCAAAACTATCTCGTCACCGGCGGTACGGAAATCACCCCGACCGACAAATGGTCAGTCAAAGGGGACCAACTCTTCGGCTCGAACCACCGCGTCAGCTTCCTGTGGAATACTACCGAATTCCGCCGTAAACCCGGCCCCGCCGGCCCTCCTGGACTCCCTCAACCGCTCTGGAGCGGACAGCTCCAGGCCTGGGACACTGAAGCCTACCGGCTCACTCACGATTGGACGATCTCTTCGCGGATGGTCAACCACCTCTCGTTCTCGAAGAACACCTTCACCAAGAACAGTTTCTCCGCTAACGTCGACAAGAACTGGAAAGACAAGGTCTGCATCAAGAATGTGGTTGATTGCAATCAGAACTTTCCCACCATCAACTTCACGGATTATGCCACTTGGGGCAGCGCTTCCTACAACGGCACCAACCAGCCCGGCTGGGGCTTGAAAAATGACCTCAGCTACGTCCGCGGCGCGCATACCTTCAAGTTCGGCTTCGCCTTCCAGCAGCAGAACGCCGACGGCTTCGGACAACAGGATATCGCCGGCCGCGCCGACTTCAGCTACCTCAGCACCAGCATCCCCGGCAATACCAGCTTCCCCGCCAGCGGCGGCAGTTCATTCGCTTCGTTTTTGGTCGGCGACGCCTTCCTCGGTCGGACCGAGACCATCCGCAACGTCACCCAGCGCTATCCCTATTTCGGCTTCTACGCTCAGGACGATTTCCGCATCACCCGTAAGCTCACCGTCAACTACGGCATCCGCTATGACGTTACGATGCCCCCGACGAACCTGCGGGACGAATACTCTGATTTCAATCCGGACCGTCCCAACCCCGGCGCCAACGGCCGACCCGGTGCGCTTTGGTTCGCCGGTTTCGGTCCGGGCCGCGAAAATACGCGCAGCCTAGTCCCCGGTTGGTACGGCGGCGTTGGCCCCCGTATCGGCCTCGCTTATACCCTTGACCCCAAGACCACGATTCGCTCCGGGTACGGTCGGTCATTCTCTCGCGTGACCGCCGTCCAAGGCTCCGGCCATTTCGCCGGTTTCATCGGCCAGTACCAGTTCGATAACGCCTCGCAAGGCGTCCAGCCCACGTTCCGGCTCGACCAAGGCCTCCCCGCCTACGTCCTGCCTCCCTCGCTCGACCCGGGCTTTTCCAACGGACTTAACGTCGACTATTGGCAAGGGCAGGAAGCTACCCGCGCGCCGGAGAACTCCTTCTGGACGCTCACCGTCCAACGCCAAATCTCCCCTAGCCTGGTTCTGGAAGTGGGCTACAACGGCAGCGCCGGCTCGCATCTCCAAACCGGGCTCCTCAACTTCAATCAGGTTCCCACCCAGGTGTACGACAATTTGGTTACCCGC
>JANODS010000296.1:0-8993 GCA_031412835.1 Acidobacteriota bacterium
TCGATCACCTGCGCCGCGCTCGAAATCGTTACCGATTCCGTCAAACTACCAATTTGTAACGAAACGTTAATCGTGGCCTTCTGCTGCGTCGCAATCGGCAACGATTCCACCAGAAAGCTACGAAATCCAGCCTTCTCGGCACGCACTTTATAGCGGCCGGGTGGCACCGGCGTCACCAGGTAAAACCCGGCGTCGTTCGAAGTCGAACGTAAGTTGACATTGCGATCAAGGTCAGTGACCACAATGCTGGTACCGGATACCGCGGCGCCCGAGGCGTCCGTGACAAGACCGGAAATCGTACCCGCAACGGTCTGTGCCGCGGCGCTGGTACTCCAAAGACTACTCAGTAGCGCTACGGCTAAAGCAGTTCGAACGCTGAACAGTTTCATGCAACCTCACTAGGGATGGAGAGCTGAAGCTCACCTGCTGGGAGGAACACTATCACACAACTGTATGCAGTCTCAAGCGCTTTAAGCGCTCAAAGGCTCTTCACTTCTTCGAACCAAACGTAAGCGTCACCCGCGTGAACTCCGGCTCCGTATTCAAAATCACATGCAAGCTCTGCTTTTCGTCGTTCTTACTCGCGATCAGCATCGCCCCCGGTCCTTCCGATCCCTCGGTCAACGTCGACATTTTCGAATCGAACCCACCCGCCTTAATCTGCTCCTCATACCATGCCTTCACCTTCCCGAACTCCTCTTTCACTTCCAGCATGATCGTCCCCCCATCCGCCTCCGCCGTCTGCGTGCTCATCAGGTTCTGCTGCTTGGCCCCCGGATACACCGGCACCCACTGCGGAATCTTCGCATCCACGTTCGCACCCATCTGCACCTTCCCTTCCTCAGTGCTCACCTCAAGTTTTCCCTGCTGCAGATCGTCCAGCGAAACCGTCACGGTCTTCCCTGTCTCTTTGTCTTTGATCGTCACCTTGCCGCTCGCCTCGTCAACACTCAGCACTTCAATATTCGGATTCGCCATCGCGGCAATCTTCGCGACCATCGCCACCGGATTGCTGGCCGCCTGCTTGGCGAAAAAGACCCCGGTCGCCACCACCGCGATCCCGGCCAGCATCATCAACGCCAGCAGTCCAACCAGGATCCAGACCCACACGGGCACGCCGGATTTCGTCGGGATCGGCGGTGGCATCGGCGTCGGCATCGGAGGCTGTTGATACGGAGGGTTCATGCCCTGCATTTTGCCACATGCCAAGGGAATAGAATAGGGGCATGCGCAGGCTGCTCTTGTCCTTGTCCCTCGCCGCCGGAGCGATGGCCCAATCGCCCGTCGATTTTTCGAAAGATGTCGAGCCCATTCTCAAGCGGTCCTGCCTCGGCTGCCACGGTCCAGCGGTGCAAACGAACGGCCTCCGGTTCGACGATGGCGAAGCCGCGCTGAAAGGCGGCTACAGCGGCCCCGTCATTGTTCCCGGCCGCGCCGCCGAGTCGGAAATCATCCGCCGAGTCCTTAGCGACAAGTCCGCCATCGTCATGCCGCCCACCGGCCCACGCCTGTCGAACGACGAAGTCGCCCGCCTCCAAGCCTGGATCAATGCCGGTGCCGTCTGGCCGAAAAGTACCCGCGCCGTGGCCAAGCGCCGAGGGGCCTCCCATTGGGCCTTCCAGCCCATCAAACGCCCCGCTGGCTCCGTCGATTCCTTCGTCCTCGCTCGGCTCCAAGCCGAAGGCCTGCCCCCCTCGCCCCGCGCCAACAAGTCGCAACTCATCCGCCGCCTCAAGCTCGATCTCATCGGCCTTCCCCCCACCGCTGAAGAGGTCGCCGCCTTCGTCGCCGACCCCCGCCCCGACGCCTACGACCGCCTCGTCGACGCCTACCTCGCCTCCCCCCACTACGGCGAAAAATGGGCCCGCCAGTGGCTCGACCTCGCCCGCTACGCCGACTCCGACGGCTACGAAAAAGATCAAGTCCGCCCCCACGCCTGGCGCTATCGCCAATGGGTCATCAACGCTCTCAACGCCGACATGCCCTTTGATCAATTCACGATCGAACAGATCGCAGGCGACCTCCTCCCCCACGCGACGACCGAACAAAAGGTTGCCACCGGTTTCCATCGCAATGTGCTCGTCAACCGCGAAGCGGGCGTCGATCGCGCCGAAGCGCGCTTCGAGCAAATCATCAACCGCACGAACACCGTCACCACCACCTGGCTCGGCCTCACCGCCGGCTGCGCCCAATGCCACGACCACAAGTTCGATCCCATTTCCCAGAAGGAGTACTACCAACTCTTCGCCCTCTTCAACGGGGCCGACGACGTCGACCTTGACGCGCCTCTGAACGGCGAA
This sequence comes from Acidobacteriota bacterium, assembly GCA_031412835.1. Classification (GTDB taxonomy): domain Bacteria; phylum Acidobacteriota; class Terriglobia; order Bryobacterales; family Bryobacteraceae. The sequence goes on from JANODS010000296.1 coordinate 2,301, forward strand.
ATGGGCCCCTATCTCCGCGCGCGGCCCGCCTACCGCCAGCAGCGCCAGGCTCTCCTCGACGAATACAAAATCCCCGGCCTGCTTACAAGTTGGGAAGACAAAATGCGCGAAACCTGGGCCAACCCCGGCAAGGATCCGGAATTCGATTTCTGGGTCACCTCCATGTCCGCGATGTTCGACCACGCCAAGCGCATCGTCCATACTCCGATTGCGAAACGAAGCCAACGCGAGCAGGATCGCCTCTTTACCTACTTCGTCAACAACCCCGGCCCCCAGTTCAAGAACAACAAGGAACTCGGCGAAAAGTTTAAGGAGCTCCGCACCAAGCTCCAGAAGCTCGACAGCGAGTTCCCCGCCCTCACTCAGGCCTACACCATCGCCGCGCACCCCGATCACCCTGTCACCAAAATCGCCGTTCGCGGAGATTACAAAAACCTCGGCATCGCCGTCGAGCCCGGCACGCTCTCCATCCTGCCGCCCATGCGGGAACCCGGCCGCCTCGGCTTCGCCCGCTGGCTCGTCGCCAAGGATAACCCGCTTACCGCCCGGGTCATCGTCAACCGCTACTGGCAGGAATTCTTCGGCCGTGGCCTCGTGAAAACCTCGGAGGACATCGGCACTCAAGGGGACAAACCGTCCCACCCCGAACTCCTCGACCACCTCGCGGCGTCCTTCATGGACGGCGGCTGGAGCGTCAAGAAACTCCACCGCGAAATCGTCACCTCGGCCGCCTATCAGCAATCCTCAAAATACCGCCTCGACGTCGCCGAAAAAGATTCCGACAACATGCTCCTCGCCCGCCAAAGCCGCCTGCGCCTCTCCGCCGAACAGATCCGCGACGCCGCCCTCTACGCCGGCGATATCCTCGACCTCGAAATCGGCGGCAAATCCATCAAGCCGCCCCTGCCCAAAGGCGTCGCCGAACTCGGCTACGGCAACAGCGTCAAATGGGCCGAAAGCACGGGGAAAGATCGCTACCGTCGCGGGCTCTACGTCCACTATCAGCGCACGACGCCCTACCCCCTCCTCGTCAATTTTGACGCGCCTGATTCGAACGTCTCCTGCTCCCGCCGCCGCGCTTCGAACACCCCGCTCCAAGCCCTCAACCTCCTCAACGACCCCGTCTTCCTCGAAGCCGCCCACGCCGTGGCCGTCCGCACCGCCAACTCCCCGGCCCGCCTCCAAAACATGTTCGAAATCGTCATTGGCCGCACTCCCACCGAGTCTGAAAAGCAGTCGCTGGCGCGCTATCTCGACAAGCAAATCACCATCCTAAAAGCCGAAGGCCGCCCCCCCGCCGAAGCCCATGCCGAAGCCTGGACCGGCGTCGCCCGCGTCCTCCTCAACACCGACGAATTCATCAACCGGAACTAAAGCCATGGAACAACGCAACTCCGCCCGCCGCCGTCAATTCCTGAAGAACTGGGCCTATGGCTTCGGCGCCATGGCCCTCGGCGATCTGCTCGTCAAGGACGGCTACGCCGCCTCCTCCAACCCGCTCGCCCCCAAAGCCCCGCACTTCAAAGGCAAAGCCAAGAGCGTCATTTTCCTTTTCATGGAAGGCGGCCCCAGCCAAATGGATCTCTTCGATCCCAAGCCCGCCCTGATGAAGTACCACGGCAAGCCCGTCCCCACAGAGTTCACGAAAGACCTCAAGCTCGCGTTCACTAAGCCCAACGCCGCCGCCCTCGGCAGCCCTCGCGTCTTCCGCCCCTGCGGCCAGTCCGGCATGATGATGTCCGACTACATCCCCCACATGCACACCCTCGCCGACGACATCTGCCTCGTCCGTTCCATGCATACCGAAGCCGTCAACCACCACCCCGGCCAGCTCTTTCTCTTCACCGGCTCGGTCCAGTTCGGTCGGCCCACCATGGGCGCCTGGAGCGTCTACGGCCTCGGCAGCGAGTCACAGAATCTGCCCGGTTTCGTCGTCCTTTCGAGTGGCGTCGGCACCTCTGGCGGCGCGTCCAACTTCATGAGCGGCTTCCTTCCGTCAACCTACCAAGGCACCCAGTTCCGCAGCGGCGGCGAGCCCATTCTCTACCTTTCGAATCCCGAAGGCATCAGCCCCGCCACCCAACGCGCCGGCCTCGACGCCATTAAGGAACTCAACGAATCCCACCTCGCCGACGTCGGCGACCCCGAAATCGCGGCGCGCATCCAGAGCTACGAACTCGCCTACCGCATGCAGACTTCCGCCCCCGAACTCCTCGATTTTTCGAAGGAGTCGAAGGAGACTCTTGACCTCTACGGCATCGGCAAGGAACCCACGAATCAGTACGCCACCAACGCCCTCCTCGCCCGCCGCATGGTCGAGCGCGGAGTCCGCTTTGTCCTCATGATGGACGCCTCCTGGGACACCCACACCAACCTCAACAGCGCCCTCAAGAAGAAGACCGACGCCACCGACCAACCCGTCGCCGCTCTTCTCAAGGACCTGAAGCAGCGCGGCCTGCTCGACGAAACCCTCGTCGTCTGGGGCGGCGAGTTCGGCCGCACGCCCATCTCCGAAATCCGTAACACCTCCGACCCTGAAAACGCCGGCCGCGACCACCACCCCAGCGGCTACTCCATGTGGCTCGCCGGCGGCGGCATCAAAGGCGGCCAAGTCATCGGCGAAACCGACGAACTCGGCTTCACGATCACGAAGGATAAGGTCGAAGTGCACGACCTCCAAGCCACCATCCTCCACTGCCTCGGCTTCGACCACCACAAGCTCACCTACCGCCACATGGGCCGCGATTTCCGCCTCACCGACGTTCACGGCAACGTCGTCAAGGCGATGCTCGCGTAAGTTCTCAGCGTAGAAACGAAGGGTTCCGCCAATCCCAGAGCCGCTCCGGCGCGGCGTTCACATCCACCGGCGTCTTGCTCCACTCGTGCACCGCCATCGACGTCGCCCCCCGTCCATGGATCAGCACGGCCAACAGGATCAGCGGAGCCGCCCGCCACTGCATCGCGGGCAAAAACAGCACGAACAGATGCGGCAGCACGTCGGTCAAATATCGCGGCCCGTAGCTCGCCCCGCCATACCAATCCGGCTGCGCGGCATAAAGTAAAATCTGCAATCCCACCGTCGCCGCCATCAGCCCCTCAAACCGAGTCCAACCCCGTACCGCGAGCAGCAAGTAAGGCATAAAAACGAAGATCCCCCGCCCCGGTGAGATCAGGTAAGCGACCACCGCCCCCACCGACACCGAACCGCCCAACCGCTTCGGGCTGAAATACGGCTCCAGCAAGGTGGCGTAGTTGATCCAACTCAACCCAATAAACACGAGCCCCACCGCTCCCGCCCCCACGAACAACGGCCACACGCGTTGTCGGCGTTCCATCACCAACCAACCCACCAGCAGCAACTCCGGCACCACGTTCGTTGGTCGCAGGAAATACGCGAGCGCCATCAACGCCCCCATGGCCAACAACGACCCTCGTCGCAACACCAGCCACAGCACCAGCGCGTTGCACAGCGCCGAAGGGCCGTGCTGCCAAAGCGCCCGGGTCGCCACGCTCCACATCGGCGTCGCGAACGCAAACACCAACGCAAACGCCAACGCCTTCGGCCATGGCAACGTCAGCAGGCCGATCTCCATCATCACCACCGCCGCCGCCGCCGCGAACACGGAGGCAGTCAAGATCTCCGTCACATTCGTCGGCCGCCCCGCGCCTACCACCGCGTCAAACACCGCCACGACGGGTGCCGCGATCACCGAGAGCGCAACCGGGTAGTAGTATCGCAACTCCCCGCTCGGGCACGCCGTCGCCGGGTACTGCCACGTGCGGTCAAAACATCCCACGGCATAGTAGTCCGCCGCCGCAATCGCCGGCGCAACTTCCCGCAGATTCACATCGCCATCCCGCACGATGCTCCGCGCTAACGGCACCGTCCATCTCGAGTCCCCCGCCGTACCCACCGGGCTCAGCGCGTAGACCAGAAAGACGAACGCGAACAGCCCTAAGCGACGCGCGTGAGCTTTTGCACCCAATTGGGCCCCGCCAGTTTGCCAGCCACTCGCGGCCTTCCCGCCGCCAAATGCGCCGACTCCGAATGCTTCCGCAGCGCCTCCACCGACTCCCATTCCTCGATAAACGTGAACTTGCACGGGTTGCTCTGGTCCACATAAAGGTCGTACCGCAGGCAACCATCTTCTAGCCGCGTCGGGGCCACGTAGCTTTCCAGCACCTCTCGCACCAGCGCTTCTTCGCCCGGCAACGCCTCAATGTGCGCCACAACATCAATTTTCTGACTCATTCGTGTTAGCGTACACGATCCCGAGGCCTCCTGAGCAACTTCTCATGCTACTTTGGGGTTTCATTTGATTCCCGATGTCGACTGATCCTCAAATACCGCCCAAGCCCGCCGCCCGCCCCAGCCTGGCCCAACTGATGGCCGCAAAAGCCGGCGCAGCCAAACCGGTTACCGGGGATCGCTCCATGGCGTCAAAAGAACGCCACCCGGTAAGTGCCGCCGGCACCCCCCGCTCCGCCGACCGCATGTTCGAGCTCAAAAGCGAGATCCATCGCAAGCTCATCGGCGTCCTCAATCTTGATCGCGTCTCCTCCATCCCGAAAGACCGGCTCCGTAGCGAAATCGGTCGCGTCGTCGAACGCCTCCTCGACGACGAACGCGTCCCTATGACCACCGCCGAGCAGAACAAAATCGTCGAAGAGGTTCTCGACGAGGTCCTCGGCCTCGGCCCGCTCGAAACGCTGCTCAAAGAACCCAGCATCTCCGATATCCTCGTCAACGGTTTCGACAAGGTCTTTATCGAACGCCAAGGCAAGCTGCAACGCACCTCCGTCCGATTCAAAGACAACGCCCATCTCCTCCACATCATCGAGAAGATCGTCGCCCAGGTCGGCCGCCGCGTCGACGAAGCCCAGCCCATCGTCGACGCCCGTCTCAAAGACGGTTCTCGCGTCAACGCCATCATCTCGCCGCTCTCACTCGACGGCCCCTCGCTCTCCATTCGCCGGTTCGGCCGCCACGTCATCACGAGCGATGAAATGGTGGCCTACAAAACCATCATGCCGGCGATGCTCCAGTTCCTCGCCGCCTGCGTCCAAGCCAAAACGACCATCCTCATTTCCGGCGGCACCGGCTCCGGCAAAACCACCACGCTCAACGCCCTCTCCCGCTTCATCCCCGAAGACGAACGCATCGTCACCATCGAAGACACCGCCGAACTCCAACTCCAACAGCGCCACATCGTCAAGTTCGAAACCCGCCCCGCCAACCTCAACAAGGAAGGCGGCATCAACCAACGAGTCCTCGTCCGCACCGCCCTCCGCATGCGGCCAGACCGCATCGTCGTCGGCGAGTGCCGCGGAGCCGAAGCCCTCGACATGCTTCAGGCGATGAACACCGGTGTCGAAGGCTCGATGACCACGATCCACGCCAATACGCCGAAGGATGCCTTTTCCCGACTCGAAGCCATGATCCTCATGGCGGAACTCCAAATCCCCACCCGCGTCATCCAGCAGCAGCTTGCCAGCGCCATCAAAATGGTAGTCCAGGTCACCCGTCTTCAGGACGGCTCCCGTAAAATCATCAACATTTCCGAGGTCATCGGCCTCGAAGGCGACCACATCGAAGTGCAGGATGTCTTTGCCTTCGAACGCATCGGCGTAAGTGAAGAAGGCAAGGTAATGGGCCGCTTTCGCTGCTTCAATAGCAAGCCCAAAATCCTTGAACGCCTCCGCATCAACGGCATCAAACTACCGGACGGTATTTTTGATGAGGTAATGGACGTTAACCTATAGGCATGTACATCATCATTGGTTTAACCCTCCTCGGGGTTTTGATGATCACCCTCCTAGTGACGCCGCCCACCGCTTGGGTCGACTGGCTGATGGGCAAGTCGGAAAAGAAAGACGACTAGCCCTTACTTCACCCGCGCCGCCGTCACCTTGTCCACCAGCAGCTTGTACTGAACTGCCTCCATCGGCGTCCCCGTCAGTTCAAAGCGATAGTCGTCGCCCGTAAACGGCTCCACTCGCAGCTCGTACGGATTCTTGTTCTCCAGCGACTTGATGTCCTTCAGGTCCCAACGCCGCGAACTGCTCGGGTCGTCAATCGACTCAAAGATCAATTGATTGCCAACTAGCATCAACCGGCCCTTCTGGTTCTTGCCCAGACGCCGCTTCTGCTGAACGTCCAGCTTGAACAACTCTTTGCCCGCGTCGCCCGCCTTCTCGCCCGCCGCTACTGCCGGTGCCGCCTCCCCGGCCGAGAACCAACGCCGCAACGTCTCCGTGTCCTCGGGCTTCGTCGCCCGCAAGCTCAGCCGATTCTTATCACCAGCTCGATCCTTGAAATTCTTCTTGAAGAGTGCGCTCAGCATTCCCGCTTCCGCCCCCACTGAACTCAAGTCCGCTCGCGAAACCGCAAACGAAGATTCCGGCTTCTCGTCATCCAAAAACACGGCATAACCATCGTGCAAAATCAGCTTCCCGGCCGCTGTTCCAAACGGAACCGCGATCTCCACCGGAATGATCTGCACCGCGGCCGACTGCGCCACGAGCGTCATGGATAAACTCAGAAACACAAGCGTTAACTTCTTCATGTTTTCATCATACCGACTAGCCTCGACTTGTGAAAGAATAGCCACCTATGCCTTATCGCTACCGGATGCTCGGCCTGCTCTTCCTGCTGTCGATGATCACCTATCTCGACCGCGTTTGCATTTCCGT
>JANODS010000297.1:0-5320 GCA_031412835.1 Acidobacteriota bacterium
TCAATCAACTGCACGAAGCCGGTCTCGTTACCCCCAATTAAGTCGAGGTCGCCGTCGCCCTCCCAATCGGCCACCTCCACGCTGCTGTAACCACCAAACGAACACGGCATCCCTTCGGCCATCACGATGTGGGGCTTCCCCCGGTTGGGGAAATAGCGGAGCCAGCCGCCCATCGTAGCGGCGAAGATGCCGTCTTTGGTCGCGCTCGGGATGGCGAAACCGTCGGGGCTTGTGTCCGCAACGCATCGAGGCGGCTGCGTCGGGTCGGCCCATTCGACGATGCAAGTGGACACGGCACCCCGCCGAGTACGACTGGCCCCGAGCCACTTACCGTTGCGCTGTGTGGACGGCCATTCGTCATAGATACTCTTGCCGTTCAGGATGACGGGCTCCGCCTTGCCGAAGCCATCGCCCGTGGCGCGGTGACGGTACAGCGTGTGCTCCAGAATTTGGGTGGGGAAATACTGCACGCGCATGTGCAACGTGTACAGATCGCCGTCGATCAGCCGCATGCCATAGGCGAGGTCACCTCCGTCCTTCGGCCAGACGAGCGTAGGTCCGGCCTTCAGAAGGGGAAGGCCCTGCGCGTCTTTTTGGCCCTGGTTGAGATAGAGCTGCAGGGTGCCCTTGCGGGGGCCAGCGCCGATGCCGCTGAGCAGGTCGGGGTGCCCGTCGCGGTTCCAGTCGAGGGTTTGGTAGCTCGCGTAGTTGTCGTCGATAGGCCGGTTTGCAAGGGTCAGGCGCTGCGCGGCGGCGTAGCGGGGATTCTTATTGGTGCCGACGTTTTTGAAAAAGAAAATGCCCCACCAGGGGTCGTCAATGGTGGTGGAGTAGAGGTTGCGCTGAAGAATGTCGATGCGGCCGTCTTCGTCCCAATCGATGGCGATGGGCTGGTCGTTCTTCATGCCGACGGTGAGGGGATCGACGCCGCCTTCGCGGTTGTAGTGGAACGCCTGCTGACCATTGAGGACGACAGCCAGCACGATCATCAGGCGGCAGATACGCATGTCTGTTAGTGTGAGCTATCGGACACCGAGTTGAATATGACCCGGAAACCTGCGGTTAGCGAGCAGAGACAGTCAAGCTCGGACCGCGCTCGCCACGGCCCTTGGCCTTCCGCTCTACCAACCCACCGAAGACGACGTCGCTACGAAATCAGCTGCGTTCTGTCCGCCTCCGGGTGGGACGACGTCAGCTGGGATTTCCCACCCCAAAGTGTGTATAATTTATCAATAGAGTACACATCCATGCGAACCAATATCGTAATTGACGACCAGTTGATGCGGGACACGCTTCGAGTCACCGGCTTCAAAACTAAGCGCGAAGCCGTTGACGAGGCCCTTCACACCCTTTTGCGCTTGAAAAGACAGGAAGCGATTCGCAGCCTCCGCGGCAAACTCGACTGGCAAGGCGACTTGGACGCGATGAGGACCGATAGTTGATCCTCGTCGATTCCAGCGTCTGGATCGACTATTTCCGGGGAGCCGTCAACCCTAAAACCGAGCAGCTCGACGAGTTGCTCGGCCAAGTGCCACTAGCCATCGGCGACCTGATCCTCACCGAAGTCCTCCAAGGCTTCAATCAGGATCGAGACTTCCATCAGGCCCGCGAGATGTTAACGGCACTGACCGTTGTAGAACTGGGCGGCGAACGAATCGCCATTCAGGCCGCGAAGAACTTTCGAACTTTACGCAAACGCGGCATCACGGTTCGCAAGACCATCGACGTCCTCATCGCCACTCGCTGTATCGAAAACGGCTACGAACTCCTCCACAACGACCGCGATTTTGACCCCTTCTGCGAGTACCTAGGCCTCCATTCCAAATAACTACATCTGTAGCAAGCAGGAATCACAAGGTGTTGAGATTTATATTTCCCTTCCTATCAATAACTTGAAAAACTCGTCTCCGAATTACCTCCCTCCGGTCCCGTATCCTCCAAACAGATCTTCCCGACGCGCCACCTCATCTGGCCCGTCGGGTTTTTCATTTTCAGAACCCAGGAGATACGACCATGATCCATACGCCCTATGACCAAATGACGCCCGAACAGAAACTCGCTTTCGAAGCCGAAGCCCGCGCGCACATGCCGCCCCCCATCGATCTGGCCCGCTACGGCCTGTACATCAGCAACCCCAACGGTTCCACCGGACCCCGCACCAAAGAAGGCAAAGCCCGCTCCAGTAAAAATCGCCTCGCCCACGGACTCTGTTCCACCGCGCTCCTCCTCGATAGCGAACTACCCACCGAGTTCGAAGAACTGAAGGCCAGCCTCATCGCCGCCTACGCCCCGGCCAATCCCGCGGAGACTCTCCTCACCGTCCAACTCGTCGAAGCCCAATGGCGTCTCCTCCGTGCCCGTCGCGTCGAAGCTAAAACGCTGAATACCCTCGACCAGCAAAACGAAGACCTCGCCGACGCCTTCTGGAACGACGACCACGCTGTCGTCTGGGAACGTGTCCAGCGCTACGTCACGACCGCCGAGCGCAGCCATCAACGCGCTCTAAAGAACCTGCTCACCGCGCAGAAGAACCGTCCCCAAACCGTAGCCCCACCCCCGGCCGTCGCACAAGCGAAGCCAGTTCTGGTCGTCATCAAGCCGGAACCCGTCCCTCCGCCCATCGAGTTCGAATCGCAAAAACCGCTGACGATGGCCGCGGGCACCACCTCGTTCACCCCCCGCTGCTGACCCCACTTCGAATCGCAAAATCACCCCGCCGCCTCCAACCGCCTCAGCCTACCGCAAAGGCTGCACAATAATCGCGGACATCCGGCAGGCCTGCCGAACCACGTCCGCCGAGCAGGCCCGTGCCTTCAAGTCCTTGGTCAGGCACACCCGAACTTCGTTCAGAAATTTGCCGTTGCACCCAACGGACACGGCATCCCCCGGCAACCCCGGATTTGCGGCCAAAAACTCGCTTTTGATCACCCCCGGAGCCACCGTCCGAGCCTGCTTCGGGCTCTGCATCGCCGCCGGAATCTTCAACGCCCGAAAGGCGCGCCGAGCCCGGTCGAAATACTGGTCCGCGCTCCCGCCCGCGCAAACCCCGTGCTTCCTCCACTCATGCCGAATCAGCCCCGCGCTAGGCATAATGTCCAACGTCTTATCGATCACCGGCTTCGCCAGCGTCTCGTTCGTTTCGCAAAACTGCGGCCAGCTCCGCTCATACTGCGGCCACAGCCCATGCACAATGAAGTCGTATTGCCGCGTCCCCCCGCACTGCATCCGGTCCCGCTCCCCCGCCGGAGTCGAACAATGCTGCGGCGACCACGACAAGCTCAGCAGATAAAAATCGAACTTACCCGCCTCCCCGCGCGGATTGTCCCGCCGCTGTCCCCACGCCGAAACCGTCAAAAGAAACACAATCAAAGCCAATCGCATAGCCTTACCACCATACAATAGGCCTGTGGACGAAGCCCACCTCATCGCCAAAATCGAAAAGAATCTCGCCCGTCGCGGACTCGCCACCGGCAACGGCATCCTCACCGGCATCGGCGACGATTGTGCCATCTTCCGCCCCAAATCCGGCGACGATCTCCTCTTCACGACCGACCAAATGCACCTCGATCGCCACTTCACCGCGACGACCAAACCCAACCAAGTCGGCCACACCGCCCTCGCCCGTTCTCTCTCCGATATCGCCGCCATGGGCGGTCGCCCCCTCTTCGCCCTCGTGGCTCTCGCCGCCGCCGACCCCGTCTGGATCGACGGCTTCTACGCCGGTTTCCTCCCCCTCGCCCAACGCCACGGCGTCGTCCTCGCCGGCGGCGACCTCTCCGCCACGGCGTCCCCCTCCTGCGACGTCATGGTCTGCGGCAGCGTCCCCCGCGGCCAAGCCCTTCTCCGCTCGAAGGCCCGCCCCGGCGATACCCTCTTCGTCTCCGGCCCCCTCGGCGGTGCCGCCCTCGCCCTCGAACGCGGCAAGCCCCGTTTGCCCCAGCCCCAACTCGCCCTCGGCCAAGCGCTCTACGCCCAAGGCGTCCGCTGCGCCATGGACCTCTCTGACGGCCTTTCCACCGACCTCCGCCGCCTCTGCCTAGCTAGCGGCGTCTCCGCACGCCTCACGGCCGTCCCTAGGGCCAAAGGCGCCCGCCTGGAACACGCTCTCCATGGCGGCGAGGACTACCAACTCCTCTTCACCTCCCGAAAATCCATCCCCGGCGCATTTCCCATCGGAACCATCGTCGAATCTCATCCCGACTGCGTCTTCTATCAAGATTCTCCCCTCCCGCCCCTCGGCTGGGACCACTACCATGAACCCCGTTCTTGATCTCATCGAATCCTTCCGCCGTTCGCAGGTGATGTTCACCGCCGTCCACCTCGGCGTCTTCGATCTGCTAACCGCCGGCCACACCGCCCCCGCCGTCGCCAACCGTCTCGCCTCCGACCTCCGCGCTACGGAGCTCCTCCTCGACGCCTGCGTCAACCTCGGCCTGCTTACGAAATTCGATGGTCGCTACCGCAATACGTCCGACGCCCAGCGCTACTGCACCCGCTCGAGCCCCGAAACCCTCGCCGGCTATATTCTCTACTCTCGCGACGTCCTTTGGCACCTCTGGGCCAACCTCCCGGACGCCGTCCGCGAAGGCTCGCATCGCTGGTCCCAAACCTTCCAGGTCGATTCCTCCGCCGACATCTTCCGCCACTTCTTCCGCACCCCTGAATCGCTCCAGACCTTCCAACAAGGCATGCACGGCTTCGGCCTACTCTCCTCGCCCCACGTCGTCGCCGCCTTTGACCTCACCCCGTTCACCCACCTCTGCGACCTCGGCGGCGGCACCGGCCATCTTCTCGCCGCCGCGGTCGTCCGTTGGCCCCATCTCCAAGCCAGCAACTTCGATCTCCCCGCCGTCATTGACGTATATCCGAAGTACGGCATCCCCGGCGACTTCTTCACCGACCCCCTGCCCCCGGCTGACCTCTACTCTCTCGGCCGCATCCTCCACGATTGGTCCACCCCAAAGGTCGAACTCCTCCTCGCCAAAATCCACGCCGCCCTGCCTCCGCATGGCGGCCTCCTCATCGCCGAAGCCCTCCTCGACGACGATCACACCGGACCCCGTCCGGCCCTCCTGCAGTCGCTCAACATGCTCACCTGTACCGAAGGCCGCGAACGCTCATTCCCCGAGTACCAAGCCCTGCTTACCGCGGCGGGCTTCACCCAGGTCACCGCCCATCGAACCGGAGCCCCCCTCGATGCGATCCTTGCTCGTAAGTAGCCTCTGCATCCTGCCCCTGCTCGCGCAGTCCGACCTTCTCGACCGGGCCGCCGCCCTGCCCCCCGAACTCTACGCCGACATTGTCCTCCGCCTCGCCGAAG
>JANODS010000298.1:0-12171 GCA_031412835.1 Acidobacteriota bacterium
GTAATTTTTACTCTGTTTTGTGTTCCTTGAAGGGCACATGTTGATGTTATGTCTCCTAGAATCAACGAGATGCGGCGATGCTCGCCCGTCAAAAAAGTGGCTTCGTTCGTAATTGCTCCTGGACGAGACGCCGCATCGCGAGATACTCCTTTCCCTGTATTCAGCTTAGAGTGTGTCAGACAGAAACCAAGAACCACGCCGAGCGGCGCTCAGCGTGGCGTGCCCGTCTTTATTGGAGTTGGCGCGGGTAACTTTATTTTTTCGGGTTGTGAACGGCTCTTTACACTTGGACGTGGTGCGTAGGTTCACGGACTCGAATCAGTATGCGGTAGGAAGGTCCCGAGTGGGATAGATGTGAATCTCGCCGCCGTCGTCCGTCTCGTTGGCAAAGATTTTGCGGACGTCGTGTTTGAGCTTATGCGATTCTCCCGTGATTGGCGTTCGTGCCTTACCCGCTATACTCAACAATTCGGAATGGGGAAAGAGGGGGTTGTGGCCGGAGCTGTAGGGATATTCCGGGTCAAAAATCCTCGTGATCACGAGCGCCTTCCGTAGCCGTAGGCCGGCTGCGAACTTGGGAGCGTTCCAACCATCGCAGTTGAAGACAAAGCCATTGCCTTGCACAACGGGGGTGCCAAGCTGAGCACCCGCTGAAGGGACCAGGTGAATATCAATGGCAGGCTTGACGGGCAGGTTGGAGAGCGCCTCGATCGCCTTACTATTCAGATGGTCCGCGCAGGTTTCCAGGACAAAATTCAACTTTTTCGCGGGAGCGATTTCGCCACCCGGGAATACAACGTCGCTCAGCCATGGGCTGTGGATCCGTCTCATCCCGAAGCAGAAATCTTCGTAGCGGAAATCTTGTCCTCTCTGCTTCCGGTGGAGCACTTCTGTTTCTTTCGGCAGTTTCTCGCGGAGCACGAACCGGAGATCGTCCATCCAGGGTGATTTTGATTCAGGGAACTTGTTGTTGTAGGCCTCAGTCGTAATCGCTACTTCGCGGACTCCCCTGACGAATCTGGTAATCCCGAGTTGGGTGATTTTCTGTTCCGAATTTTCCCGCAGGACTTTCCAACGCGCCGCCGTGAACCCGGCGGATCCGGCGATCTCTTCTTCTTTTTCAATGGCGCTGAGTAGCTGTTCAATTGCGGCGTCGAGAGCGATATCGGTGCCAATGTCCTTCCCCATCCCGGTAAGCGCTTCGCCGAGATCTTTCATCCATTGCTTTTCAAGAACGAAGTTTTTTCTCAGTTTGGTCAAAACGGCAGCGATACCGCACTTCTTTACCTCTTCGTCGATTGATTCCCCCAACTTAACCCACTCGGCTGACGGCCTGTTCACGCCTGTGAACGTTCCCGCGGTCTCAAGCAGGATACAGGCCAGGAAGGCGTCCACGCGGTCTTTGTACTTGTCTCCGATGATGGCAGCTTCGATGGTGGTACCCTCCTTGCCGAGGAAACCGCCAAAGGCGGTAATGAAATGTTGCTCCCATTCTTCGGCAACAGTTTTGGCTTCGATTCGCTTGAGCTGATTCGTGAAATTGAGAACCTTCTGGGTGGTCTCCTTGGATTTGACCGTCTGCCACTGCGGCGAGGTTAGCGCCACGCCGGACTTGGATCCAGCGGTTTCGGGGCCGATCCTTTTCCGGAATTGGAGAAAGTACTTTTCGAGTTCCGGTTCAGCCTCAATCGCCGCTCTATCGGCCTTTCGCAATTCAATGATCAATCCTTCCCTGAAGTCCTTGAACCATTGCTTCTCCGGGCCAAACGCCGCCGCCTTCAAATCGTTGACCAATTCCGGCATGGAGCGGCTGTTGATGTCGGCGCGGGCGCCTTCGCGAATTTCCTTCCACCGAAAGTAGTCCCAATCGGTTTTTGCAGTCAAGTCCGCGACCAACGGAGTGGGCAGATTGGGTAGGTCTTTTAGGAGGGATCGGATATGGCCGGCTAGAATCGTCTCATTTTCCGTGGGCGCGAACCCCATTCCGACTAACTCTTCGGTTAGCTGCACGCGCTCGACTTTGTCGTGGCGAATCAGGTCATCGTCTCCGGGAATCTCTTGTGAAAACACCTGTTTGCGGCGTAAGAGTGTGTAGGCGGACGCATCGTCGCCGCCAAAACCGCCTTTGATGACTGGGGAAGTATTGAACATCTCCCACTTATCGTCGGAAAGTTTGTAGCAGCCGTTCACGGTGCCAAAGACGAACATCCAGGACTTCCATTTCGGGTCTTTGGTCAACTCCTGGAGTCTCGCAACGAGGTGGTCGAAACTGTCGAGTTCGTATGCTCCATACATTCCGAGGAAGTAGCACTCCGGTGCCATGAAGATTTTCAGCTCGGTGGGATCGGGGGCCACTTTCGATGCGGTTAGCTCTATGGCGGCCTTCAGGGCGCCGACTCTCGCTTCGATGTCTTCCCGATCGTTGGCGAGGCCGTTATACATCACCTTCCAGGGTGCACTTGCCTGGACGGCTTTTTTTTCCCACCAGTCATAAGCTTGCTTCGGCTCTCCGCTGAGGCATTCTTGGGTTGTTTTGAATTCCTTGGCTAGCACGTCGTCGCCCCACCAGATCTGGCGGGTGACGGTGGTCAGGCAATAGCCGATGAATCGTACTTTCTTAAAGATGACCTCAACCTGGAGCGTTACGGTTTGGTCATCCCCGGGTCCGAGTTCGATGTCGATTTCGTCCACATCGTAGTCGCCCTCCTTTAGGGCGGACAGGATCACGCCGACCCGGTATTGGCGGCTGGGCACGTAGCCGAAGTCGATCTTGCCGTCAACGCACTTTCCTTCCAGGCCCTTCGCCAGAGTCGCCTTCTTACCGCCGACGGGCTTTGAGGTGATGTGTTTTGCGTAGATCGTCGCATCGACCAGGATCTCTTTCTCTCCCAGTACGATGACTTTCAGCTTCGCCTTCCGTTTCAATTCGAAAAAGACCTGGGTGATGGCACCATCCTTGATCTCCCGGGTGACGGATCTAACCTCCGGCAGGTCCTCCAATTGCTCGATCGGCTTACGCTCGTCTACAATTTCGACCTTGTAGTTACCCGGTGGCACGTTCTCGTAGAGCACGAGGCCGCTGGGGTCGGTCAGCGTCTTTTTAGGATTGATCGCGACGATGCCAATTCCGGGGACGGCTTTCCCCAAGTCGTTGACGACATGAACCCAGAGGCATCCGGCCTTCGCGCAGGGCAGTGACAGCGATCCGATCTTCGAGACCGCTCCGCAACTGCATGTCAATGGAAGTCCACAATTTCCACAAAGAGGCATAAGCTTGACATTCCCTCTCGAGCCCTATCGAGGCCGGAGTACGACGCGGCCTCCGGTCAGCGCGTCGTGTTTATCACGAACGGTTTCGATTTTGAGTTGCCCGGGAAGCCGGGGCGTGTCGAGAATATTGAAGGACCATTCTCGCAGGGGACTCCATTGCAGATTTTCGCCGAACTGCACCATTAGTTCCGCCATGATCGCGACACCGCCACGAGATTCGATGCCATAGGCGGCGCTCTTCTCCATGGCTAGTTTGACGAACTCCCGCAAGGCATCCTTGTCTCCAACCTGCGCGGCTGGCTCGGTGAAATTGGTTTGGAGGTGCTTCACGAGCTCGTCGAGGAAGCGGTCCGCGAGCGACCGATCCAGAACCGCCGATTGGGCATCCCTGATGACGAGCATGTCGCTTCCTCCCGGCCAATTGCTGGCCACTGCTCTGTAAATGGCAGAAACCACTTAGTAATCCGAATGAACAACGGGTTCTGCTCAGAAGAGATTAGCATACGGCGGCTGGATGGTTCCGTGTCCATCGATGTTCCCGATTCGCTTGTCGCCGGGTCGGTTGAGCGGAGCGGGCGGTATTCCGAGGAAGTCGCGCGAGGTCTCATTGTCGCCGTTCACTCAGGGGCGACGGGAGAGGAGCAGGCTGTCGCGGTGATGGAACGAAGACTGGACATCCGTCGGAGGGTGCGGGTTGGCGCGGAGATTACGGGCAATTTCCGGGAGTACTTAAACGGTTCCGGTCACTGGCAGTAGTCCGCGGCCAGTGGGCAGATTTGATCGCGCGGTTGCAACTCGTCGGTTTATAAAACTGAGATCCGAAAGGCCGGGATTATTCTCAAAACACGAAGCGCAAACCTATCTGAATATTGCGGGGGAAGTTCGATTGGCCGTTGTCGCGGAAAATCCTTCCGAAGTTCGGCGAGGTCGGATCAAGGTTTGGGTCGGAGGCAAAAACCGCGGTGTTGAAGGCGTTGAACGCATCAATGCGGAATTGCATATTCCAATCTTCCCGGATTCGTGTATTTTTGATCAATGAGGCGTCTAGAGTGCTGCCCCACTGGTTGCGGATATTGCCATAGCGTATCGGCGTCGTGCGAAGCGAGTTCGGAGGACGAATCTGGAAGACCGGCTTCTCCCCGGGAAGCACATTCCGCACAGTTCCATTCACGTCAATAACTCCGGTGTTGAAGAGACGGTCCCAGGTCGGGTTCGCCAGGCGAGGATCGCCCAGCAAATAAACGTTGCCCGGAATGGTCATGGGATCCCCGGATTGAATCACGGTGCTGAAGACACTTTGCCAACCGCCCACGATCCCCTTAATTACCGGATGGCTGTTGGCCAGAAACTTCCGACCTTTTCCAAACGGTAACTCGTAACTGGGGGCAATGACTAACCGATGGGTACGATCCCAATCAACTAGTGATCGCGTGGGCAAAGCGTCCTGGGCGTTCAAATAGTCGATTGCCTCAATATTTTTTGACAGTGTATACGTTGTGGTGAAGCTTAGGCCATGAGAGTACCGCTTGGTCGCGGTGACTTGGAGCGAGTTATACCAAATTTTCCCTGTATTCAGTTGTTCCACACTGAATCCCGTAAATTGCGGGTAGGGGCGCAGCAACTGCGATCTGGCGACGGTTGCATTGTCGAGTCCGGTACCCGGAATCAGTCCCGCGAATGGATTCGGTACTTGCTGATTGAGGAAATTCGCATTTCCTCCGATGGCTGGATTGCCCAGGTTCAAGGTATCGACGCTCACCTCATTGAATCCCTTGGAGGTAGACTGCGCCATCGAGCGGGAGCCGACATACGAGACATCGAGCAATATATTGCCGGGCACCTGGCGCTGAATGCCGAAGGAAAACTGATGGACGTAGGGCACGCGGAAGTCGGGGTTGATAAAACTCGGGCCCTGGCCGAGAAAGGTGCTCATTCCGGCCGCGGCGCCGGCCGGTTGCAAGATGCCTGTTGGGAAGGGATTGTCGAAGGTACTCGCCGGGGTGCGTGCGGCATCGAGAGAGGAAATGAGCGGAGTGGACTGGGAGAAGCCGTTCAGATTGCCCCGAAATGTGGGGTTTAGAAAGAACATACCCCATCCGCCGCGAATTACGGTTTTGTCATTCACCGCATAGGCCGCGCCTGCGCGCGGCTGGAAGTTATTCCAGTCCATGGCCATAGGTGACCGGGGATTCCCGTTTACGCCGGCGAAACCGATGCCGCCCTTAACGGCGAAGCCGGGAAATTTGGTTTGGTCAATCCGCGAGGCGATCGGATTGTCGCGATTGGAAAAGAAGCCATAGTTCATGCGGTCGAATCGTTCCGTTAGGGGGGAGTTAATATCCCACCGGAAACCAAGGTTGACGGTCAGTTTGCGAGAGATCTTGATGTCGTCCTGCACCCAGGGCGCAAAGTAGATCCACTGAAAGTAAGGTGCCGCCACATTGGCGACGGAGCCGGAACCGGCATAGCCGAGCAGGAACGATGCCGCGCCGACGCCGGACGTGGCGTCTTGAACCAGGTAGTCGCGGCGGGTGAAACCACGATTGAAGTCATAGGTGCCGGCGGCGGCTCCCGGTCGGAGTTGAGTGTAACGGGTGACGCGGGAATCGAGGCCGGTTTTGAGCGTATGTTTGCCCCTCACATGAACTAAATTCGGATGGAGCGACAGAACGGTTGTTGGCTCAAATGTTACGTTGCCGGAGCCGTGACCAAGCGAGCGAACGTTCGCGATTGAGATCTGCGGAAAGAGGTCCCGTTTCGGCAGTTTATCGGCCAGCGATTTCGGAAACCCAAGCTGGGTGATGTCGAAGCCTTCGTTACCGAACGGAGTAAGATCCTCGACCCAGTAGCTGATGGAGGCGCGAAAATTCAATATAGTGGTTGGCGTGAGATTTGCGATGTAGTCAACCACAGCGCCATTGTTGCGTTTGCCGCCGTTCCGGTAGTCACCGGCGACGCCGGGAATGCCGTTTGTATTGCGGAGTTGCTTGAAATCGTTCCAGGACCAGCGGCCAAAAATCCGCTGCCGGGAACTAATCGTATGATCGACGCGGGACATGACGTTTTTGAACTTGAAGGCGCCGACGTTGGGATTCAGAAAGAAATTGTTCTGCCACGCGACGGAGCCCGGGGTGGAGGTATTTGGCTCGGGGTAGAGTTTGATGATGTTCGCGGCGACCGGCGAGATGCGATTGGCGGGAATGACATTGCCGGGGAAAGCGGAGCGAATCCAATTAGCACCCTCGAAACGGCCGCTGAGGGGATCGAAGATCGAGAAGATGGCGCCATTATTGTCGAATGTTCGAGAAAAATCGCCGCGGCGCTGCTCAATGGAGGGTACTGAAGAAATTGATTCCGAGGGATAGTAAGTGTCCTCGCGGTAGCCTTCATAGGCGAAGAAGAAGAACGTCCGGTCCTTGCCGCTATACACTCGGGGAATGGTTATAGGGCCTCCCACGGTAAATCCGTACTGGTCGAGCGCATTGCCTTGGCGCTCCGCACTTTTCGAATTGTTCGCGAAGGTATTGGCGTTGAGGGAGGTGCGCTTCAGAAACTCGTAGCCAGAGCCGTGCCACCGGTTGGTGCCGGACTTAATAGATATGTTGATCACCCCGCCGCCCGTGCGGCCATACTGGGCATCGTAGGCACCGGTCATCACCTTGAACTCCTGTACCGCATCCACGGATGGGACGAAGGCGACATTATTGACGCCATTATAGACGGCGTTATTGGGGGCTCCGTCCAGCAGAAACTCGTTATTCGTGCCGCGGCCGCCGTTGATCGACCACGACGAAATCCCCGAATTGGAGAAAGGGTTTAGGTGCTGGGCCCCCCCGGTTTGAACGATACCCGGGGTGAGCACCGAAAGCATGATGGGATTTCGGATGTTTAGAGGTAAGTCGGCGACTGTCTTATTATCAATTACGAGTCCTCGGTCCGCCTTTTCCATATCCAGGAGCGGCGCGTCGCCGGTGATGGTTACACTGTCGGAAACCTGACCGACTTGCAGGGTAACATCGACGACTGCCGACTGGCCGACGTTTAATTCGATGCCATCGCGAACGAATCCCTTAAAACCGGCCTTCTCCGTGGACAGGCGGTACTTTCCAGGATTGAGAAACAAGAACCGGTACTGGCCGTCCTTATTTGTGACTGCCTCGAAGCCAACGGACGTGTCCCGGTTGGAAAGTCGGATCCGCGCGTCGGTGACGATGGCCCCGGTGGCGTCGGAGATGGTTCCGCTGAGGGTGGCGCGCGTTTCTTGCGCAGCGAGCGTAAGCGGAAGCATCACAAGCATACAGAGCAAGGATTTAGTAGGTTTCATGTTTCCCTGGACAAATAGTATCAATCTAAAGCGGAGCGGGCTTACGCAGCTCGCTCAGGCTAGAAGTTCTTTCACAACAGAGCCTGCGACAATCGTAGGCCGTTCGAAGCGGCCGTTGTGGAGGTACGTAAGGTCGATATGGTTCAGACCCATTAAGTGGAGAATGGTCGCGTGGATATCATGAACGTGGGCCGGGCGGTCTACGGCGCGCAGGCCGAGTTCATCGGTGCTGCCGACGGCTTGCCCCGGCTTTACGCCGCCGCCCGCGAACCACGTCGTGAAACCCCAAGGGTTGTGATCCCGCCCTTTGCCTTTTTCGTTAAACGGGGTACGTCCGAACTCTCCACCCCAGATGACGAGCGTGTCGTTCAGTAATCCGCGCGCCTTCAAGTCCGCCAATAATCCCGCAATCGGCTTGTCGGAAATCTTACAATTCTTACTGTGATTTTCCTCCATGTCGACATGCGCATCCCAGCCGCTTCCGCTGCTGCAATAAAGCTCGATGAATCGAACGCCCCGTTCCACTAAACGGCGGGCAAGGAGGCAATTTCGGCCGAATTTCTCAGTGATCTCTTCGTCCATACCGTACAGCTTCTTGGTAGCCTCGGATTCCTTCGAGAGATCCACCGCCTCCGGGGCAGCAGACTGCATTCGATAGGCCAACTCATAAGATTGGATGCGGGATTCCAGATCGAGATCGTCTTGCTTATCGCGGCCGAAGTGCCCGTTCAGCGACGCCATCAGATCCAGTTTGCCCCGCTGCTGGTCGTTTCCTACGGTTTTTGGGGGAAGCACATCGAGAATAGGCGGGCCCTCATTCCGGAAAAGAGTTCCTTGATACGTTGCGGGAAGGAAGCCATTGCTCCAATTATTCGGACCGCCGAGTACTTCTTTCTCGTCGGTGAGGATGACAAACGCCGGCAGGTTTTCGTTGGCGGCACCTAGTCCGTATTGAACCCAGGATCCTAAGGAGGGCCGTCCCGCCAAGATCGATCCCGTATTCATCTGACACACGGAGCCAACGTGGTTCAAGCCATCTGCCTGGCACGATCGTAATACGGCAATATCATCCATTTTTTGGGCGATATGCGGATACCAATCCGACACCCACTGACCGCTCTGCCCGAACTGTTTGAACGTCCGTTGCGAGGGCATCAACGTGTTGTTGCTCGTGCCCATTGCCGTAATGACCTTGCCGAAGGAGGCGGGCAACGGTTGACCCGAGAGCCTTTTCAATTCTGGCTTGGGATCGAAAAGGTCGATGTGACTGGGGCCACCTTCCATGAAGAGCCAGATGACGGACTTAGCTTTCGGAGCGTAGTGCGGCTGTTTGGCGGCCATGGCATTCCGGCCCTTTACCGCGGCGGCAACTCCATCACCGGCCAGCAAAGATCCCAGCGCGAGCGCACCGAAACCGCTCCCGGCGTTAGAGAGAAAGTCTCTCCGGGAGGCGGCCCGGACAAAGTGCGGAGGTGTGAGTTTTGACATTTCGAGTCCTGATCCTACTGCTGATAGACGAATTCGTTGGAGTTGAGTAGAGAATGACAGAAATCGACGAGGGCGGCGAGACGTGCCGGATCAGCCTTTTCGGGAGCTTTCGTGGGTAAGGCGATGTTCTCGCCCTTCGCAATGCGAGTTTGAATGACTTTGCTCTGCTTTTCGAGGAAAGTTAGGACTGTGTCGGTCTCCCATCCATCAGGCTTACGGGAATAGGCTAATCGATATGCGGTTTCAACCTGCAACTTGGAATCGAGCCCGGCCTTATCGAGCACGCGGCCCGCAAAGTTTTGCGCCCAGTCTATGGCCGCGCGATCATTCAAGAGGGTCAGCGCTTGCGGGGACGTGATGGTCTGATCCCGACGGCCGCAGCTCATATTCGTGTCAGGAAAGTCGAGTGCTTTCAGCAGCGGGTAGGGCGTGTTTCGCCGTACGAAAATGTAAACGCTACGGCGGTAATTCTCCTCCGCGGTCGGGCTTTTCGACCAGCCACCGCGCGGAGTGAGCATATTCTCGGGAAGAACAGGAAAGACACTGGGGCCACCGATTTTAGAGTTGAGCACCCCTGCGACGTGAATCGCGGAATCACGAATCGCCTCCGCGTCCAAACGGTTCCGCGGGAAGCGCCACAGGAACCGGTTCGTAGCATCTTCTTTAGCCGCGTCTTCCCGATGAGCGGAAGACTGTTGGTAAGTATTGGACATCAAGATAACTTTATGAAGTTTTTTAATGCTCCAGCCATTCTGAACGAACTCCGTTGTCATCCAGTCGAGCAGCTCGGGGTGGCTCGGACGCTTACCCATCACCCCGAAATCGTTGGGGGAGGCAACCAACCCTTGCCCGAAATGATGAGACCAAACCCGGTTGACCATGACCCGCGCCGTCAAAGGATTTTCGGGGCTGGCGAGCCAGTTCGCCAGTGCCGTTCGACGGCCGGTGGAGCCGCCGTTGGCGGAGGGTTCAATTTTGGGCAGTTCTGACGACAGAGCTGAGAGAAAAGCGGGCTGCACGGGCTGCTGACGGCCCAAGTATGTTCCGCCGGCCAGTATATGGGTCACCGGGGCTTGTGCGCTGATATCGCGCATACCGCTTCCGCGCGGGAGATCGCCAGGATGCAGGCCGGCAAATTCCTGAAGTTTCTTAGCAAACGCCTGATAACGCTGCTTTTCAGGGCCTTGGAGCGACTTCACAACGTCATCTTTAGCGGGCTCGAGATAGAGCTTTGCCTGGTGGAGAAGCTGCCCCTCGTAGGGGGTTCGCTCACTTTCAGGTTTAGTAATGGCTTCCTGCACTTCGGGGGGGTACTTATCAAAAAAGTCGTCCCAGATCTTTTTTCGCGCGGGGGCCAAAATGGCCGACATCTCTTCGCGGATCTCCCGGGTCTTACCTTCCCACAGAGCTAGCTTGCGTTCGTGCTCTTGAATTTGTTGCGGTGCGGCGACGACGATCCGGTCGTCGGCGGCGGTATTGGCAAAAAAGGCCTGTAAACTGTAGTAATCCTTATGCGATATGGCGTCAAACTTATGGTTGTGACATTGGGCGCATTCCACGGTAAGGCCCAGGAAGGCGCTGCCAACGACGTTGGTGACTTCGTTCAGAATTTCCTGCCGCCGCTGCATTAAGTTGCGCGCATTATACTCATCCGGATAGTGACGGTTGAACGCCGTCGCAATTCTCGCTTCGGCGATGTTGGGCCAGAGTTCGTCACCGGCGATCTGTTCGCGAATGAAGCGGTTATAGGGTTTGTCGGTATTGAAGCTGTCGATGACGTAATCGCGGTAGCGCCACGCGTCGGGCCGGGTCTCATCCGCTTTGAAACCTTGGCTCTCGGCGAAGCGCGCTACATCCAGCCAGTGACGGCCCCAGCGCTCGCCATACTGAGGAGAGGCGAGCAGCCGATCAACCAGGTTCTCCCAGGCCTTGGGGGATTCATCGGATACAAATGCGTCCACTTCGTCAGGTGTTGGCGGCAGGCCGATCAGGTCTAGGCTCACGCGACGGAGGAGCGTGACTCGGTCGGCTGCTTTAGAAGGTGTCAACCCCTTGGCTTCCAGCTTGCCCAAAATGAAAGCATCAACGGGCGTAGCAACCCAATCCTTTCCTTTGACTGAGGGAACGGCTCGTTTGGCGACCTTTTGAAGGGACCAGTGCCGTAGCTGGACCGGAGTGAATATTTCTTTCTCGCCCGACTCGGCGGAGAAGGCGGCAAACGCCAAACCTAAGCCAACTAGGGATAATGTCAATTTGCGCAAATTCACGAACTCGGCCCTCCAACATTGCAATGTACCAATAGGGTGCGGCAGAATAGGCCGCACGTCAAGGCATTAAGGCCGTTCGGGCACCGTTTGCGACAGTTCGAACAGTCTGTTTCGCCTTATTTTCGCCACTTTCGGTTAGGAATTAGCGACGTTGGGATGGCCGAAAGTCTACAGGCCGGGTCTCGTAACATCCAACCCGGGGGCGACCGGTTTCTATCTCGCCCAGCCATCTACTTGCTTTGGGGGCTTCGGTGCGCATTAGTTCGTGGCAATCTTAGAGCAGGGCAACGACAGTTGATGGGTCCATTTTACGTTGGGACAATGGGGAGGGGATCCTCTGTCGCCGGTTCTGGAAGGTCCGGTTTGTACCTCTTCCGCTTCATTAAATAGCACAAGGAAGGCAGCGCCAGGAACGTGAGGAAAAGAGTCGAGGCGAGCCCTCCGACTACCACGGTTGCCAGGGGGCGTTGCACATCAGAACCGATCCCGGTCGCCCGGGCGGCGGGGACCATGCCAATCATCGCGACGACGATCATCATGAGCACCGGACGCAACTGGGATAGAGAGCCCTCGATTACGGCTTGATGGAGCGGTGCTTCCTCAGAACGTAACCGACGGTTGATTTCGGAGACAACCAATACCCCGCTCATGACCGCGACGCCGAAGAGGCTGACAAAACCAACGGCGGCCGAAACGCTCAAATTGATTCCGCGCAGCCAGAGGAAGAGAATCCCGCCGACCAGCGAAAAAGGCACGTTGAGCAGCACCAGTCCAGCGTCCTTCGCGTTGCCGAAGGTAAAGAATAAGAGGACGAAAATGATG
>JANODS010000299.1:0-1257 GCA_031412835.1 Acidobacteriota bacterium
CATGGGGGCCTGTATGTCGAGAGCGCGGGCGCGGAGATAGAGATCGTTCGCTTCTACGCTGGTCTCATAACGCCGCCGACCTTGCCCGAGCTTTAATCGCAAGCGATTCACGATACCCCGGGAAATCTCGTCCTGGATCGCAAACACATCCGCCAAGTCGCGATCAAACCTCTCCGACCACACCGGAAAGTCGTCCCGTACTCGAACGAGCCGGGCGTTGATCCGCAACCCCTGCCCAGCGCGCAGGACCGAACCTTCCAGAATGTACTCGGCATCAAGCTGCTTTCCCATCTCGCGGACGTTGCGAGGCTGACCCTTGAAAACAAACGACGAGGTGTGGGAGCGCACCGCGAGCCCCTCAATGATGGAGAGGTTGCGGATGATCTCGTCGGTGAGCCCGTCCGCAAAGTAGCCGTTGGCCGATTCGTCGCTCAGGTTGGTCAAGGGCAGAACGGCGATCGTAATGGGCGGTCTTTCCAGCCAGCCTCGCCACCACCCCATTCCGGCCAGGCCGGCCAACAATCCAGCCGTCGCAAGGCCGAGCCAAGCGCGTTTTCCGAGCCGTGACCGCGGGGGAGCACTCGCTTGCGGCACCGCGCCAGCCTGGCGAAACTTGGGAGCGTACCCGCCCTTAGGCATTTCGATGACCAGAGCATCCCCCTGTCCGGCACCGATGTAGTACTCGCTCAGCCGCGAGCGCAGCCGCCCGCCTTCGGTTCGCACGATCGGGTCGCGTCTAGGATTGAAGTCCGGGCTGCGTCCGAAAACCTCGACCGCGATCACCGACTCCTTCAGCTCGTCCACTCTCCCTTCCAGGTGCCGCTCGACGACAAAACGGAGGAAGCGGGACAGGCGCTCATTGCGCGCAAAGCCGGAGCTTTCCAGAACTCGCTCCAGTTGCCTCCGCGCGTCCTCCGCCTCATCCGTCACCGGTGTCATGGATTTGAGAATACCTTCGTTTTCAACGCTGTGCAAGCGTATTACACCCCATCGGTACCCATCAAAGCTTGCTCCTGCACCCAAATCGCGGGACTCTATCACCATGCAAGTCCCGCCCATGAGGCCTTTGATCCGCGGTTCGGCCCTCGTTATGTTTGTCTGGACGGTCGCCGCGCAAGCCGTTACGGTGACCGGCACTGGTGACCCGAAGGTGGACATTCCGGCCGTGCAGGCCGCCGTCGATCAAGGCGGCCCGGTCGCTCTCAAAGGGCGCTTTTCTTTTGACGCGCCCCCCACGGTGGTTGAGCTGCCCGGCAT
>JANODS010000300.1:0-8988 GCA_031412835.1 Acidobacteriota bacterium
GTCACTGATCGTGCGCTCCGGCGCGGCTCAGAACGGCGTGCCGCTTCATCGGTGGCAGGACGCTTCGGGTGGTGACGTCGCCCGCGTCGATAGCGATGGCACCTTCAGTTCCTCGGCGATTCAAGTGACGCCGGGCGCGGGTCGAGCACCTTGGCGAGACACTGGGATGGCACTTGATCCACCTACTCGACTCGATGGCGACGCGTGGTTCAACACGACTGGAAAGGCGAGGCGATCTCAACAAGGAGGCCAAACGCACGCTGTTCCGCAGGTCATCTGTGCCGAGGAGGGTGCGCTCAATCAGACCGCGTCGCTGGCGATCATCGGAAACTGCACGATTCCCGCTGGACTGCTCCAGACCGGAGACCGTCTGGAGATCCTGGTTGATGCGGAGCAGGTCGGCACGGCGGTCCCTTGGACCGTGATCACCCAATGGGGTTCTGCTCAATTCGCGCAACGGTCGTTCGGCCCCGGCGATACGATGTTCGCCTTGCGTGGTCAAAGCGTGCTTTATACGAATGGGACCACGCTTTCGGCGCAGCATTTCAACGGATCCGGGGCGACACTAACCAGTCTCGTTTCGGCGTCGGACCCGTATCAAGCCGGACTAGCGATCACCGTCTCAGGGCAGATCAATCAAACTGGCCCTGGGTCGGGTGTCGTAGTTCGCAATTTGACGGTGATCCGGTACCCGGCTCAAAACAACTAGTTACTTCTTCTTAGCAGACCGTGCGGTGGAGGGCGGAACCACGCCCTTCATCCGCATGTAACCAACCATGTTTCCGTAGTGCGCATTGAGGTTGGCGATATAGCCAATCATGGAATCAACCGGCATTACTTTCCGCGTTCCAATGGTTACTTCCGTCAGCGCCTGGGCGTCAGTCATGGTATTAATCACCGAATCGCAATAGGCGAAGGACTCTTGGATCGTTTTTTGGATTTCCGATTTCGTCTTTGCTTTCGCGGAGTCGTTCGCTGGTGTCGGCTTGCCGCCAAGCGCGGCGCAAGTGCTAAAGTTCATCCCGGCGGTGTGGCTGATCCAATCGCCGAACGTGCGCTGATCGGGAGTCAGTTTATAGTCCATTGCCTCGGCCGGCATGGCCTCCGCCGACTCGACGAAATTCATTTTGGCCGTCTGATATCTGGTCTTAAACGACGACACAATGGGGTCCGCGGCCATCAAACCGCTGACCATCAAAAAAAAGAATCCAAGCAATCGCATTTCTTTATTCTAGCGGAGTTGATCGTCAACTTCGTCAAGCCAGTCGGGGCTCTTCAATACTTCGCGGGGACGACTGCCGTCCGGTGGCCCGATAATGCCATCTCGATACATCATGTCGAGAATTCTGGCCGCTCTGCCGTAGCCTAGCCGCAGACGACGTTGCAATACCGAAGTGGAGGCCTTGCCGAGCTCACAAACCACTCGTGCCGCTTCTCTATACTGCGGATCTTCGCTGCCATCCACGATCTCCTCGCCGCCATCGCTGCTGCCATCATCGCTTGGAGGTGCCATCAGGAAGCTTTGGTCGTAGTCGGGTTCCGCCTGCTTTTTCCAGTAGTCGACGACGGCGGTCGTCTCAGTCTCGCTGACATACGCCCCGTGCACTCGAATCAATCGAGCCGTGCCGGGGGGCAAGAAGAGCATGTCGCCTTTCCCGAGTAGGGAGTGGGCTCCCATATTGTCCAGAATCGTCCTGGAGTCCACCCGAGTCGCTACGCGAAAGCTGATGCGGGTCGGGAAGTTCGCTTTGATCAGTCCCGTGATCACGTCAACACTGGGACGCTGCGTCGCCAGGACCAGATGGATTCCGACCGCGCGGGCCATCTGCGCGAGACGGGTGACGCTCTCTTCGACACCTGCCCGCTCCAGCATCATCAAATCAGCAAGTTCGTCGATGATAATGACGAGGAAGGGAAGCGGCCGTAACTCATCAAGCTCTAGGTTTGCCTCCTCCTGATCGAACAGGCTCCGGGGCGTCGCCATCATCTGCCGAACTTTCTTGTTGTACTGCTCGATGTTTCGGACGCTCTGCGCGGCCAATAGCTTTAGCCGACGTTCCATTTCCAGAACCGCATTTCGCAACGCGTAAGTGGCCTTTTTCGGTTCCGTGATCACGGGGGTTAGCAGATGAGGGATGCCCTCATAAATGCCGAGTTCCACTCGCTTCGGGTCTACCATGATCAGCCTTACTTCGTCCGGAGTCGACTTATACAGCAGCGACATGATCAGAGTGTTCAGCATGACGCTCTTACCAGCGCCCGTCGAACCGGCGATGAGGACGTGAGGCATCGTATCGAGCGTCGCCACCTTGATCCGCCCGCTAATATCTTTCCCCATTGTAATCGTCAATTTCGAAGGGGAACTTTGGAACTCTTCACTTTCCAACACCTGCCGCAGACTAATCAATTCCCGACGCTTGTTCGGAACCTCAATTCCTACCGTCGGCTTACCCGGTATGCGCTCGATCAGAACGCTCTCGCACTGAAGCCCCAAGCACAAATCCTCAGCCAGATTCGTAATTCGGTTGTATTTGATCCCCGCGTCCGGCTTGTATTCAAACGTCGTGACCACCGGGCCCGGGTTGATTTGAACCACCGACCCCAATACGTTGAACTCTTCGAACTTCGATTTGATTTTGGCCGCCGTTTCCTTCAACTCCTGTTCGTCATAAGGATTGCGCGCCGGAATTTCATTCAGTAACGTGGTCGCCGGCATAATGTAGGCGCGGCCCGACTTCTCCTTCCGCCTCCGCCCCGTTTCCACTTCCACAGGCGGCTTCGGGACCAGCGGTGCTTCCCAAGGCGGCTCCTCAAGCGCCCGAATCGGAATCTCCTCTTCGTCTTCCAACTCCTCGACCTCTTCTTCGACGGGAGCCACCGACTGCTTCGCTTTCCAAGGCAAAGAGTTTTCCGTCAAAGGAACCACCGGAATTCGGTCCTCGGCGGACTTTGGTTCCGGGGCTCGTTCCACAGCACTCCGCTGGGCGGCGCTTCGAGACTCCGCCCGCTTGGCTTTGGCGGCCTTGCGCCGCGCTTCCCGCCAATCCTGCCACGCCGCCACCCTGGCCAGCCACCAAGTGGTCGGAACCTCGAACCACTGATAAACCACTTCCATAGAAAACTTCGAAACCAGATAAAGCGACAGGACTATGGTCGTCAGGGTGATCATCGCCGCGCCCACCGGGTTAAAATTCCCGATTAAGTAACTCGCCAGTGACAAGCCCAATATCCCGCCCGCCGGCACAGTCCCGTCAAAGGGTCGCCAAACCGGCGCAAGCGAAAGGATCGTACAGATCCCCGCCACCAACAGAATTGCTCCGGTTACACGAATCGCGGGCACTTCAATGGGCCGATGACGCATCCGCTGGATCCCCGTCGCCACGATGAGTGTTGGGATCAAGAGCGAGGCAAGCCCCAGCGCGTTGTAGATGAGGTCCGCCAGAGTAGCCCCAAATCGCCCTGTCCAGTTGGTCGCGCGCGCCACACCGGTCGCGGTATTCCACGATGGGTCTCCGGGATGATAAGACGCCAGGCTGAGTACAAGAAACAATCCAACGGCGACAAACACAATCCCGGTAACTTCATTCAGCCGATTGTTGGCCGAGGGTTTCAAAATGTCCATGCGCGTTTAAGCCGCGCCATAATCAGAGCCTTTCCAGTATGCCAGACTCTCGCCCCCGACGGGGATTCACCAGCCACGCGACGCAGCCAGCCCGATCACAAACAAGCCAAACGCCACGCGATAAATCACGAATGGACGAATCGAACTGGTCCGCAGGAAGCGCAAAAAGAATGCGATCACGGCAAATCCAACCACGGCGCTCACGGCAATCCCCACCAGCATCGCGACCTGCATGTCCTCGGCTAAACCATGTTTTCGCAAGTCCAACATGGCTTTCGCGGCCGCTGCCCCAACCGCCGGCGTCGAGAGGAGAAAGCTGAACCGTGCCGCCGCCGCCCGATCCAAATCCCGAAACAAACCCGCCGAAAGCGTCACGCCGCTCCGCGAGGTTCCCGGCACAATCGCCAGCGCCTGTGCCGTTCCGATGAAGACACAGTCGAAGAGAGTCAGCTCCCCTAAATCGCGTCGCTGTTTGGACGCTCGCTCGGCCGCGTACATCACCAGTCCCATCAAAATCGCCATGACACCGATGACATAGGGGCTTCGTAGCGTCGTTTCCACCGCGTCTTTGAACAACAACCCCGCCACCGCAACCGGAACGCTTCCCGCCACCAAATACCACAATAGCCGGGGATTTCTCGCCAGTTGCGGATCATTCCCCCACTTCAAACCGCCCGCCTGCGCCAGAATCTGCATCCAGTCCTTGAAAAAATACGCGAGCACCGACAACAGAGTGCCGATATGCAAAGCAACGTCGAATTCGAGCCCTTGGTCTTTCCAGCCAAGCAACCAAGGCGCCATGGCCAAGTGCGCGGAGCTGGAAACCGGAAGAAACTCTGTCAATCCTTGGAGAATCGCTAGGATCAGAGCTTGGTGAATCGGCATAATGGAATCATCAGGGTAACTCAAGAGCCCCTGGTTCCGATACAACCCATCACTCAATGAGAACGACAAAAATCGTAGCGACGCTCGGTCCCGCGACCGACACCAAAGAAATGATCGCGAAGTTGTTCGCCGCTGGAGTCGATGTATTCCGGCTCAATGCGTCCCACGGCGTCCATGAGGATCACGCAAGGCGTCTCCGCTTCGTTCGGGAGCTAGGCCACGAACTGAACATTCCCGCGGGCGTTTTACTCGATTTGCAGGGACCGAAAATCCGCCTCGGCCTTTTTGATGGAGGCAAAGTATTTCTGGTCAACGGTGAGCCGTTCGAGATCACCACCGAGGAGTGCGTCGGCAACAACCATCGCGCCTCGACGGTCTACCAGAACTTCGCCCGCGACGTCTCCCCCGGTGACCGCGTTCTGATCGCGGACGGCACCGTCGAACTCCGCGTAGCTTCGACCAACGGTGTCAGCGCCCATTGCATCGTCCACGCCGGCGGTTGGATTGGGGACAAGAAGGGCATCAATCTTCCTGGGGTTAATGTCTCCACGCCCTCACTCACGCGGAAGGACATGGCCGACCTCCAGTGGGGCATCGAGAACAAAGTCGATTACGTCGCCCTATCCTTTGTCCGAAAACCGACGGATGTAATCCGGCTCCGGCTCTATCTCGAAGAGAAAGAGCATATGCTTCCCATCATCGCCAAAATCGAAAAGCCCGAAGCTTGGGATCAACTGAATGAAATCCTCGCCGAGTCCGATGGCGTTATGGTGGCCCGCGGGGACTTGGGCGTTGAGATGGCGTTTGAGAAGGTTCCCTTCATTCAAAAATCGATCATTGAACGAGCCCGCCAGACGGGGAAATTTGTCATCACCGCGACCCAGATGCTCGAATCAATGATTGAGAGCCCGGTTCCCACCCGCGCCGAGGTCAGCGACGTCGCCAACGCCATTTTCGACGGCACCGATGCCGTCATGCTCTCAGCCGAAACCTCGGCCGGCAAATATCCGGTCGAAGCCGCCGCCACCATGGCCCGGATCGCTGTCGAAACGGAGTCCTCGATTCGCCCTCGGGGATACCAGGACCTGCCTCCGCGAATCAATCCGAGCATCGCCGAGATTCTCGCCGATGCCGCCTATCACTCCGCTCGATCCGCCAACGTTGCCGCGATTGTCGTCATGACAACCTCTGGCTCCACGGCCCGGCTGATCGCCCGTTACCGCCCTCCGGTCCCGATCTACGCGTTCACCAACTCCGAGGTCGTCGCGCGCCAACTCTCGCTGATCTACGGCGTCCGCGTCCTGGTCACCCCGACCGAGCCGACGACCGAGCAAATGCTAACTGTCATGGACCGTACCCTGCTTGAACGCGGCCTCCTCAAGGCGCGCGACACCGTCATCCTGGTCGCCGGACAGCCGATGTGGCGATCGGGTACTACGAACATGATGATCCTTCATCGCATCGGCGAAGTGCGCGGCTAGTACTAGAACGGTTACGCCGTCGCCCGGATTTCGACGAAATATGATTAACTGAAGAGTATCCGATGTCAACTCAAGTCGAAAAACCACTGACTGAGGAAGCTCCCTCTCCGAGCACCCCGATCCCTTGGGTTCTCTTGGCTTGGTGTGCCGGTCTGCTGCTGATCACCTATCTGCCGATCTTGATCCCCATGGCCCAGCAGTGGAACAACGATGACGACATGTCGCACGGCTTCTTTGTCCCGTTTGCGGCGATGTACGTGGCCTGGGAACGTCGAAAAGAGTTACTCGCGGTCACACCGAAACCGAGCTGGCTCGGCTTTCTGCTGCTCCTTTGGGGAGCCGCTCAGATGGCCATCGGTATGTTGGGAGCTGAGTTGTTTCTTCAGCGCAGCGCCTTTCTCGTCTCGGTGGTCGGGGCCGTTCTGTTGATCGGCGGTGGGCCGCTCTTGCGCAAAACCCTTTTCCCGCTGGCGATGCTCTGCTTCATGATTCCGCTTCCCGCCATCGTCTACAACCGAATTACGTTCCCCCTCCAACTCTTCGCCAGCGCCGTCGCGGAGGCCGCTCTGTCGGCTGTTGGAATCCCGGTCCTCCGCGATGGCAACGTCCTCGAACTCGCCAGCCAGAAGCTCTCCGTCGTCGAAGCTTGCAGCGGCATTCGATCTCTCATGTCGCTCGCCTTTTTGTCCCTCGTCTATGGCTACTGGTTCGACGAGCACCGCGTTTGGATGCGCGTTTTAGTTTTTCTTTCCACCATTCCCATCGCCATCGCGGCAAACTCCTTTCGCGTCTCGTTGACCGGAGTCATGAGCGAGTATGACCCGGAGTTGGCGAAAGGCTTCTTCCACAGTCTCGAGGGCTGGGTAATCTTCGTCGTTGCGTTGACTATGATGGTTGTAGCGCACGGCATCTTCAAACGCTTGGCAAGGATGGTCGCTCGATGAACCCTTTCTCCTCTACTTCGGTAATCATTTTTTCAGCTTTCCTCAGCGTCCAGGCCATCGGGGCGTTCTTCTTGAATCGGCGAACCGAGTATCAGCCGACGATCGCGCCTTTGGCCAGTCTTCCCTCGACAATATCCGCGTGGAGAATGGTCGGCGAGTACCCGATTGAAAAAGAGGTCCAGGATGTCCTCCGCGCTACCGATACCGTCAGCCGCGTCTACGTCGATGGCAAATCGCCGTACCCGGTCAGCCTGTTCATCGCCCACTTCAAAAGTCAACGAAGCGGCGTAGCGCCCCACTCTCCCAAAAATTGTCTACCCGGTAACGGCTGGGTCTCGGAAAAGAACGAAATCGTCCATGTGCCAGTCCCGGGCGTCGAGGGCGGGATTGAGGTGCAAAAGTACATTGTTCAAAAAGGCGAGTCGAAAAGCGTGGTTGTCTACTGGTACCAATCGCACGGTCGAGTCATCGCCGACGAGTACAAAGCTAAGGCCTACGTCGTCATCGATGCGATCTCGAAGAATCGCACCGACACCTCTCTCGTGAAAGTCAGCACGCCAGTGATCAACAACGATGTCGCCACCGCCGTCGAAGTCACCAACCGTTATATCGCCGACACCTTCTCTACCATCTCCGCCGCCCTGCCCAATTAAGGCAAGGGAAGAAACGCCGTCGGCTCCAGGGCTCGATTCGTCATGCGAGCCTCACGAATCGCGCCCTTAAAGTAATCCACCCGGTTAATCCGTACCCCAGCCGACGTGGTCCCTTTCCCTTGCGGTGCCAGCGGCACCTCGGCCGACCCTTGCAACTTGCGGTCGACGTAGTGTCGAAACTCCTTGCCGTCGTAAACCATCGCCACATGGTGCCACTCGTCCAAACTGTGGAGCTTCGTCCGATCGATCAGCGCTTTCTGCCCGGTGGAACTCGCCGCAAAACTGTCCAGGCACCACTTCCCGTCGATTAAGCGCGTCTCGAACAACAGCCGCGTCGTCGCCCCGGTCTCCTGGAGATGGAAGAACCTCTGCTCCGGCCGTCCGGTGGCCGAGGGTCGAAAGATCACTTCCCACGTAAACGTCTTTGCCCCCGTCAACGGATGAACATCCACAAACAACGCATCGTGTTCTCCGTCAAACTCTACCGCTTTGCCTTTCGGCGTCTGGACGACGCGTGGCTTGCCCTCCACCCGGGTCGCATGGGTCCCCAAACGGTCCAGCCGATCAAACTTCCAGGTTTCGCTCCCGTCCTTCTGGGCGGACAGCCCAATCGCAATCAAGAGAAATGTTAGGAAAATTCGCATCGCGCTGACTGTTATATCACGGCGCTGAAAATGACGATATCGCATAACTTCCTTTCCCCGTCCAGTTCGTACCTCCGCAGTCTCCCTTCCCATTGCATTCCAACCCGTTCCGCCAGTCGATGCGCCTCTCGGTTTCGCTCGTCGCATCGCGCCTCCACCCGAGCCATTCCCAGCTCTTGCATGGCCACCCGCAACACCTCCCGCACCGCTTCCGTCACCAATCCCTTCCCCACCCACCGCTCCGCCGCCCAGTAACCGATTTCGCATCGCGGAATCGACCAGGCAATCGAATGCAGATCCACCCCACCCACCAGTTCTCCGCTCGCCTTCTCAACCATTCGCCACGAAAAGCTGTCTCCCCTCTCGTTGCTTCGCCCCGCCGCCGCCGCCATCTTTCTC
Organism: Acidobacteriota bacterium; assembly: GCA_031412835.1. GTDB lineage: Bacteria > Acidobacteriota > Terriglobia > Bryobacterales > Bryobacteraceae. Next base: position 8,629 of record JANODS010000300.1, read on the forward strand.
ATGTCCTCCACCGCCTTAGTCTGCGACGCCGACGTCCACCGCAGCCATTGCGCCAAGCTACCCCGCAGCGCATCCGCTACTGCATCCGCGTCCCCTTCGGTGGGAGGCATCAGCCACAATCGCTCCGTCTCTTTCTGTCCTGGATAACGCTTCCTCACCGCTACTCCCCTCACCCAAAAGCAGAAGGCCAACCGCTCGAGCGGTTGGCCTTCTGCTTTTAATGCTGGAACAACTTCAATTAGCGAACGGTGGTTTTGACGAAGTTTATGGTGACCGTCTTCGAGGCGCTGATCCCCTTGCTATTAGTCACCGTCAACTCGAACGCATAGGGGCCAAATTGCTCCCCAAGTTGCACCCGGG
>JANODS010000301.1:0-2530 GCA_031412835.1 Acidobacteriota bacterium
GTGACAGCTGCTCAGCGTGCCGAACTCGACCACCGTTTAGCGTCATTAGATGAGGACCGCCAGCGCGGCTTAACGTGGGTGGATCTTAAGGCCGAACTGACGAAGCGCTGTCCCTAGCCATGTACGCCGTCATCTTCACCTTAACTGCTCGCCTCGAATTGATATGAGGAACAGGATTGGTATGAAAGTGAAGCCGCGGGTCTGGGGCAACGCTTCCGCAACGCCGTGGATGCCCTTGTGGCGCGCATCAGCACGAACCCAAACCAATTTCCTGTCGTCCACAAAGACGTCCGCCGCGCCGTGGTTCTCCGTTTCCCCCACTCGCTTTTCTTCACAATGGACGATGAGAACCTAACTGTTATCGCTTGTTTCCACGCAAGCCGCAGTCCGGTCCACTGGCACAAACGAACCTAACCGCCACGAACTTCGGAATACCGCTTAACGGCGGCACCTGCCACCGGCCCCTTTTACCTTCAACACTGCCGTCACCGCCGTCACCGTCTGCAGCGCCAACCAAACCGCCCCCGCTCAATCCCCGCGCCTACACCCGGCACTAGCTTAGCCCCGTGTTCACAAACACTGAAGCCATTTGGAAACCCTTCCAACTTTCGGACCCAAATCAGGGCAACCCAAAAGAGTGAAACAATAAGAAAGTGATGGAGCAAGACGCAGCGAATCAAGGAAATCACACGGCGATTGGTAGATTTCTACCACCCGGTCAAAATCTATCTATACGGCTCGGTTGCCCGCGGCGACAACGGGCCCAACAGTGATCTTGACTTCTGTGTCGTCGTCCCGGACGCTACCCCGGATCAATTACTTCGCCCCGGTGCCACCCGCCAAGTCCTCCGAGGGATTGCAGTAGCCAAAGACGTCCTCCCCTGGCGCCAGACCGATTTCGAACAGCGCGCCGCCTGGGTAAATGCCTCCCTCCCTGCCACCGTCATTCGAGAGGGCCGACTCCTCTATGAATCCTAACGCGCTCCGAGCCCTTAAACTAGGGAACGGCTAGCCAAAACAGCCGATGACCTAACCGCCGCGGTCGTCTTAGCCAACCTCGGACCGATTACCCTCGAGGCGGACGCCCTCACCGATTTCGCATGGCGTGCCCGCTACCCCGGAAATCCATACACCCCCGCAGCCGGAGAGGTGGCGGCGATGCTCGCACTGGCCCACCGAGTGCTGGCCGAGATCAACTCCCGGCTCCCTCCCTGCGCCAACACCTGATCCCCAACAACTTCCCCCAACTCTGATAAGCTCTCTCCTGCAATGCTGACACGAAGATCCCTCCTCGCCTCCCTCGCCGCCGCCACTGTCGCCCGCGCCGCGGACCGCAAACCAAACATCATCGTCCTCCTCGGCGACGACATGGGCTATCACGACGTGAGCTATCATGGCTCCCGCGAAATGCGCACCCCCCACATCGACTCCCTCGCCAAAAACGGCGTCCGCTTCACGAACGGCTACGTCTCCGGCCCCTATTGCAGCCCCACCCGCGCCGGTCTCATGACCGCCCGCTATCAAACCCGATTCGGCCACGAATTCAATCCCGCCCCCGCCAACCCGGCCTTCGGCCTCGCCCTCACCGAAACCACCATCGCCCAGCGCCTCAAGGACCTCGGCTACGCAACCTACGCCGTCGGCAAATGGCACCTCGGCCACAGCCCGGAGTTCCGTCCCATGAAGCGCGGCTTCGACGAGTTCTATGGCACCGTCGCCAACACCAGCTTCTATCACCCTCCCCAGTTCGTCGACACCCGCGTGGGGCCCGAAGCGAGCCGGGTCGACGATCCCAAGTTCTACACGACCCGCGCCTATGCCCAACGCGTCACCGAAATCATGGAAGCGAATAAGGACCGTCCGTTCTTCGTCTATATGGCATGGAACGCCGTCCACGCCCCTTCCCAGGCACCCCAGGAAACCATCGATAAGTTCAAAAGCGCCCCCACCGAAGAACGCCAGTTGCAAGCCGCCATCACCTCCGAACTCGACGACGGCATCGGCAAGATCCTCGCCAAACTCCGCGCCTTGAACCTCGAACAGAACACTCTCGTCTTTTTCCTCAGCGACAACGGTGGCCCCCAACCGGGCAAGCGCACCGACAACACCCCGCTCAAAGGCTACAAAGCGTCCACCTGGGAAGGCGGCGTCCGCGTCCCGTTCCTCGTGCAATGGAAAGGCCGCCTCCCCGCGGGAAAAGTCTACGACCACCCCGTCATCCAACTCGATATTCAGCCCACCGCCTTGGCCGCCGCCGGCGCCTCAGTGAAGAAGGAATGGAAGCTGGACGGCGTCAATCTGCTTCCCTATCTCGAAGGCAAAGCGACCGGCCGCCCGCACGAGACCCTCTACTGGCGATTCGGTCCCCAATGGGCCATCCGCAAAGGCGACTGGAAGTTAGTCCAAGCGCCCGAAGAAAAAATGCTACCCGCCACTGCCCTGCCCAAAATGGCCGTTGGCCCCGTCCATCTCTATAACTTGGCCGCCGACAAAAGCGAATCGACTGATCTAAGTTCGAAACACCCCGAAA
>JANODS010000302.1:0-5095 GCA_031412835.1 Acidobacteriota bacterium
TGTCGCCGATCAGTGGTCCAACTCCGCGCCGGCGCGATCAGCCGCGTGCAAGGGCGTGCGACCGCGATCAGCGCCTGAGCAAAATCCGCAAACATTCGCTAATCGTGATTTTCGTTGGCGTCGGCCAAGGTCGAGCGTGCCTCCGGCTTGCGAATTCCCATGTGATACAGTTTGGAGCGCATGGAGTATAAGTAAGACTCGATATCGAGCAGGCTTTCACGGTAAGTCAACTGAGCGAATGCCATCGCCAAGTAATGATCCCAGCTCGAGAACTTCTTTGAGTAACGGTCGCCACAGTAAGCGGGTGCCGCATTTTTGAAATTCCTTATGTGGGGCATGAGCCATCGGTTGGGCGAAGATAGTGCGTCCGGCATTCCTGCACCATTTTGACCACAAAGCACCACAAGCAGGGGGTGGTAGAATCAGGCGAAATTGCGGCATCCGCGGTTCAAATCGGTCCCGGGCTCTTTAGCTCCCAAACCGCTGAATTGGAGCCGGTTAGCAGCGAGATGAGAATCGGTTACCCGAAACTAGTGGTGAAATAGAAAGGGGGGCCGAGGAAGGCCCCCCATTTTTGCCGGAGCGAACTAGAAGACGAACTTGGCTCCGAGTTGGATGACGCGAACGGTGGTGCCTCGGACGCCGGCTCCAATGGACCCGAAGGTCTGGGAGCGGATGTTGAGGTCAACCGTGGCGACATCGGGGTTGTAGTGGTTAAAGAGGTTAAAGACCTCGGTGCGGAATTCTACGTAGCGGCGTTCGCCGAGCGAGAACTGTTTGTTAGCCGAGAAATCGGAGTTGAACAGGCCCGGGAGGCGGACGGCGTTGGTGCGGGGGGCGGTTCCAAAGCGGCCGAAGAAGAGGTTCTGCTTGGTGGCCGGATCGGTGTAGATGGTGAAGGCGTCGGTGTTGAACCAGCGCTTGAAGGTACGGTCGGAGCCGGAGAGGTTACCGTCTTGTCCGGCGACGAGGTCAGGACGGGAGCCGACGCCGGTGCCGGTGGTGTCGACACCATATCCGATGGGTGCGCCGAAGCCGGAGGCGGCGGTGATGATGGTGGACAACTGCCAACCCTTGACGAGGTAGGCGAGGGGTCCGGAACGTCCCTTCATGAAGGGGACTTCATAGAGGACGGTGTTGACGGAGCGGAGCTTTTGATCGAATCCGGCGATGGAGCGTTCGCCTTTGAGGTTGTAGAGATCCTGGACGCTGCCGATGTAGTTGCCGCCGCCGACCTGGCCGCCGATGTCGGTGGGACCAGTGTAGGCGCGGGCGGCGGTGAAGGCCGAAAGGACGGTAATGCCAGAGGCCATCCGACGTTCCACCTTGAGCTGGAACGAGTGGTAGATCGAGTTGCCGATGGCTTTATCGCCGGTGACGGGGCGCTGGAAGAGTTGGTTGGGCCGACGCGAGTTCAGCGACGGGGTGCCGGGGACGCGGGGGTCGAGGACATTGACGGGTCGGTTGAGGTCGCCGAGGGTGGAGACGAGGCGGGTGCCTTTACTGCCGACGTAGCCGGCATCGATAACAAAGCCGCCGAAGATTTTCTTTTGCACGTTGAGATTCCACTGTTGGATGTAGCTATCGCGCATGTTTTGATCGTTGGAGACGGCGAAGTTGAAGGCACCGGTAGTGGCGGCACCCGCGAAGGGGTTCGAGAAGAAGAGATTCGGAGCGCCAGCGATGTTGCCGGCTACGTTGGCTCCGGCGGTGGCTTGCGCACCTTCAGCCATGGCGAAGATGGCGTTCGAGATTTGCGGCGTATAGTAAATGCCGTAGCCGCCGCGGACAACCATGTCTTTCGCGAAGCCGGGCTGGTAGGCGAAGCCAAAGCGGGGGCCGAAGTTGTTTTTATCTGGCTGGAGGAGACCCCGACCGTACTTGGAGGTGGTGGGGGTGGCGAAGCCGGTGACCTGGAGGCCATTCTGCTCGATATTGACGAATTTGTCGTCTTTCTGAACCATTTTGCCGAAGTAGTCGTAGCGCATGCCGAAGTTCAGGGTGAGGCGGGGCGAGACTTTGTAATCGTCGTTAAAGTAATAGGCCTGCCAGGTGTTGGTGAGGTCGGTGACGGTGACGGCGGGGTTGAGGCTGGCGGTGCGGACGTAGCCGAGCATAAAGTCAGCCAGAGCCGCTCCGGTGTAAGTGCCATCGAAGCCGAAGTTGCCACGGGGGTCGCGGGCTTGGTTGAAGGTGACGAGGCGGCGAGCGATATCGGCGCCGAATTTGAGGTAGTGACGGCCGGTTTGCCAGGAGAGGTTGTCGACGACCTGCATGATGCCGTTGGAGCGTTCGCGCGGTCCGATCGTGCGTTGGAGGCCGAAGGTGGAGTAGCTACCGTCGTCACCACCGATATTGACGATGGGGGGGCCGAAGAATTTGGGGTCTTTCGAAACGAGGGGAAGGCCCATTTTGTTGGCGACGTCGAAGGCTGCGAGCCCGGTGGTGCCGAAGGTTTCGTTCTCGTAAAAGTTGTGATAGCCGCCGCGGAGGTCGTTGACGATGCTGGAAGAGACCGTACGGGTGTAGCCGAGGGAGAGGTTCTTGGTGCGGCCGAGGTTGTCGCGTTGGTCGTTGCCCCAGAAAGGGACGCCGCTTTCAATAGTGTCATTGAAGACGTAGCGGCCAAAGATGGAATCCTTGGAGGAGAGCTGATGGTCGATGCGGGCGTTTTAGTTATCCTGCTTAGAGATGGCAGGGACGGGACTGTTGACGAAGTTTTGGGCCAGGTTGACGGTGTTCGGGAGGGGAGTGAAGGCGAGAAACGCGAGGGATTGCGGGCTGAGGGCGGAGCGGGGGATGATGTTGTTGGCGATGGGGACGCGTTGGGGATCGCGGAGAACGATGGGGACGCCGGTGCGGGAATTGACGATTTTCGAGAAGTCACCGTTGCGGAAGTCTTGGTTGGGGACGATGCGGAAGCCGGCGACGGCGCCTTGGAGGTTGCGGCCGCGCTCCCAGTTGAAGAAGAAGAACGTTTTGTCTTTGCCGTTGTAGAGCTTGGGGAAGAGGACGGGTCCGCCGATGTTGGCACCGAACTGGTTGCGGTTCAGGCGGGGGCTGGCGAGGGACGTTTTGCCGATGGCGTCGTAGGTTTGGGTGAGGGCGTCGTTGCGGTTGAATTCCCAGAGGGTGCCATGGAAGGCGTTGCCGCCGCGCTTGGTGAGCATGTTGATGTGCCCGCCGGGGGCACCGCCGGATTCAGCGGAGTAGTTGGAGGTTTCGACCTTGAACTCGGCGAGGGCGTCGATGGAGGGGGAGAAGGAGTAGGTCATGGCGTCGTAGTCCATGAGCTCGATGCCATCGAGGAAGAAGCGGTTGGCGGTGTCTCGAGAGCCGTTGGCGGAGAAGCCGGTGGAGCCGAAAGAGCTATCGGTTTGGCCGATGGAGCCCCGGCCGCGGCGAACGGTGATCGAACCCGGGGTGCCGGCCTGGGCACCGGGGATCAACTGGGCGAGTTGAATGAAGTTGCGTCCGTTGAGCGGGATGGCGACAATTTTTTGGGAGTCGATGACGGAGCCGACGGTCGCATTCTCGGTTTGGAGAACCGCGGCGGAGGCGGAGACTTCGATGGACTCGGTGACGTTGCCAACCTTAATTTGGATGTCGACGCGGGCGGTGGCACCGACTTGGAGTGCCAAGCTGGCGACGCGGCCGGACTGGAAACCAGCCTTATTCGTTTCGATGCTGTACTCGCCGGCGGTCAGGAAGGGGATAGTGTAGCTACCGGCTTCGTTCGTGTTGGTTTCGCGAACGGAGTTGGTTGAAGCACTCGTCGCTTTGATTCGAACGTTGGCGACCGGGGCACCGGAGGCGTCAGTAATAATGCCAGTGAGGGTGGCCGTATTCTGTTGGGCCGAGGCTATCGAGACCGCGACGAACAGGGCAGGCAACGCGTACATCTTGGTAAACGCATTTTTCATAAGGAGAGGGATCCTGAAGGAGGAGATTTTCATCATTCTGTAGTTTTCCGAAGCAGTACGGAAGGAACTTGGTGTATCGACTATTGTTTGCAATAAGTTACATAGAGGTACAGTACTAGGTATGGTGGGCTAGAATAAGGGGAATGAACGTAGGCCCGACGGACGAGGTGGTGCGGCTACAACTCGAGCGGCTCCTGGAGAGCGAGATGTTCAAGGCGAGCAAGCGGTGCCGGACGTTTTTGAGTTTTGTCGTGACGCAGCGGTTGGCGGGGCAGGCGGACAGTTTGCGAGAGAAAGTGATTGGGGTGGAGGCGTTTGGTCGGACGTCGGGCTACGACACGACTGAGGACCCGGTGGTTCGGATTACCGCTGGGGAGGTTCGGAAGCGGTTGGCGCAGTACTACCAAGATCCGAACCGGGCTGGGGAGCCGAGGGTGGAGTTGGTGGCGGGGAGCTACGTGCCAGAGTTCCACTTGCCGGTGGTGGTTGCTGGGGAGGGGATTGCTGGAGGGCGGCGTTGGCGTTGGGAGTGGGTCTTGGGAGGATTGGCGCTAACCGGGTTGGCGGTTGGGGTTTGGTACTTCGGGGCGGGGGGAATGACGGCATTTGAGCGGTTTTGGGCACCGACTTTAGGGGCGCATGGGCCGGTGTTGGTGTCGGTGGGGCAGAGTCGGGTGTATTCGCTACGGAAGGAGGTGGCGAATGCGGCGGAGGCTGATTTGGATCCGACGCATTCGGGCGTTCCGGCGCGGGGGTTATCGACGGAGTTTGTGCTTTCGCCGCGAGATGTGATTCCGTCATGGGATCGTTATGCGCCGCTGGGGGACGCGATGAGCATGACGGCGCTAGCGGTATTTTTTCATGACCGGCGTAAGGACTTTCGGCTGCGGGGGAGCGGGACGACGACGCTGGCGGATTTGCGAGAGGGGGCGGCGGTGTTAATCGGGGCGTTCAGCAACGATTGGACATTGCGGACGAATAAGGATTTACGCTTTCGGGTGGTGTTGGGGGCGGATGGATGGCGGTCGATTGAGGATCGGCAGGAGCCGGGGTCGGCGAAGTGGCGGGGAGCTTTCATGGACGCGCCGCTGGAGGCGGAGGCGGTTGATTATGCGGTGTTGACGCGGGTGTTTGACCAGACGACGGGGAATCCGGTGATTAGCGTGGGGGGG
>JANODS010000303.1:0-1011 GCA_031412835.1 Acidobacteriota bacterium
TCGTCGCGTCCATCGGCGGAACCCCCGTCCGCCTCGACGAAATCGCGACGGTCCTGGACTCCGTCGAAGACGACAAATCTTACTCCTGGTTCAACACCCCCAACGGCGCGGAGCGTTCCATCACCCTGGCCGTCCTCCGCCAACCCGGCACCAACGCTATCGAAGTCGCCGACGGGGTCAAAGCCCTCTTCCCCGGCTTCAAAGCCACCCTCCCCCCGACAGTAACCCTCACCATCCTTACGGACCGAGCCGTCTCCATCCGCGAGTCTTTTGAGGACGTGCAGTACACCATGTTCCTAACCCTGGGCCTGGTCATCATGGTCATCTTCCTGTTCCTGCGCAACGTCTCCGCGACAATCATTCCGTCCCTCGCCCTGCCCATCGCCGTCTTCGGAACATTTTCCGTCATGTACCTCTGCAACTACAGCCTCGACAACCTGTCGATGATGGCCTTAATCCTAGCCATCGGCTTCGTAGTGGACGACGCGATTGTCGTCCTAGAAAACATAGTCCGCCACATGGAGCTGGGCACCCCGCCCCTCCAAGCCGCCTTTGACGGAGCCCGCGAAGTCAGCTTCACGATCGTTTCGATGACGGTCTCCTTGGCCGCCGTCTTCATCCCCCTCTTATTCATGGGAGGCATCCTAGGCCGCCTCTTCCGAGAGTTCTCCGTAACGATTGTCGTGGCGATCCTTGTCTCCGGCTTCGTCAGCGTAACGTTGACCCCGATGCTAGCCGCCCGTTTCCTGAAGCCCCATCATGGAAGCCACGGCAAGCTGTACATGTTTACCGAGCGGATCTTCGACGGCATGTTACACGTCTACGACATAACCCTGAAATGGACGCTCCGCCACCGCCCCGTCGTCCTGGCCGCCAGCGCAGTGATTTTCGTAGGAACCGTTTATCTCTTTCAACTAGTCCCCAAAGGCTTCATCCCGACCGAGGATCAAGGCAACATCTTAGCGATTGTCGAAGGCCCCCAAGGCACGTCGCATCTAACGATGGCGGAGA
>JANODS010000304.1:0-12148 GCA_031412835.1 Acidobacteriota bacterium
CCCCCACGCTCCCCCCGTCCCCGGTGTCGAGCAACCACACCCCTGCCGAATACATGGCCAACGTCGACAAGGTCCGCGCCCGCATGAAGATTGGCGACTACTACGAAGTCGTCCTCCGCCAAACCTTCTCCACACCCTACGCTGAAAAACCGTCCGTCCTCTTTCAACGCATCCAACAAGCCAGCCCGTCACCCTATGAGTTCCTCCTCCAACTGGGCGAAGAACAGCTCATCGGTGCCAGCCCCGAAATGTTCGTCCGCGTCGAAGGCCCGCGCGTCGAAACCTGCCCCATCTCCGGAACCGCCCGCCGCACCGGCGATCCCATGATCGACGCCGAAGCCATCAAAAACCTCCTCGCTTCCGCCAAAGAAGAAAGCGAGCTGACCATGTGTACCGACGTCGACCGCAACGATAAATCCCGCGTCTGCGTCCCCGGCTCCGTTCAGGTCATCGGTCGCCGCCTCATCGAAAGTTACGCCGGGCTCTTCCATACCGTCGATCATGTCGAAGGCGTCCTCATGCCCGGCTTCGACGCCATCGATGCGTTCCTCTCTCACATGTGGGCCGTCACCCTCATCGGCGCCCCCAAAAAGGCCGCCTCCCAGGAAATCGAGAATCTCGAAAAGGACGCCCGCGGCTGGTACGGCGGCGCCGTCGGCATGCTCTCCCTCAACGGAGACATCAACACCGGCATCACCATCCGCACCGTCCATCTCAAGGACGGCCAAGCCGCCTACTCCGCCGGTGCCACTCTCCTCTACGATTCCGACCCCGCCAGCGAAGAGCAGGAAACCCAAATCAAGGCCACCGGCTTCTTCCGCGCCCTCGCCATGGGCAAGCCCTCTCTGGCCCCCCCCGTCGCTCCGCCCCAGTTCGGCACCGGCCTCAAACTCCTCCTTGTCGATAACGACGACTGCTTCGTCCTCACCTTAGCCAACTACGCCCGCCAAACCGGGGCCGACGTCGTCACCTATCGCGCCGGCCTCGCCGAATCGAAAATCGACGAAATCGATCCCGATCTCATCCTTGTCTCTCCCGGCCCTGGCCGACCGGAAGAGTTCGGCGTCCCCGCCCTCGTCCGCTTCGCCGCCGAATCCGGCTATCCCGTCTTCGGCGTCTGCCTCGGCCTCCAAGGCATCGTCGAAGCCTTCGGCGGCGTCCTCGGCGTCCTCGATTACCCCATGCACGGCAAGCCGTCCCTCGTGCGTCACCAGGGCCTCGGCTGCTTCGAAGGCCTCCCCGACCCCCTCAAAGTCGGCCGCTACCACTCCCTTTACGCCATCCCCGAAAAACTCCCGTCCTGCTTCGAAGTCACCGCCTGGAGCGAAGACGGCGTCATCATGGGCATCCGCCATAAAGAACTCCCTATCGAAGCCGTTCAATTCCATCCCGAATCCATCCTCACCATGGAGAACAAAGCGGGCGTCCGTATGATCGAAAACATGGTCCGCCTCTGCCGCGGAGCGAAGGCTCGGCGCCTGGTTACCGGATGAAGCTCCGCTGGGCTATTTTCGCCGCCACCGCTGGCGTCGCCGCCTTCTTCGCCATCGATTTCTGCAATCTCGTCTACCGCTGCGGCTGCCAAGGCGTCCTCGGAGCCGGGGCCTTGCACTGCAACATCCACGACGCCCATGCCATGAAGCATTGCCCCTGGTGCACCCACGGCGGCGTCGGCTTCGTCGTCGGCATGCTCCCCGTTTTCGTCACCCAAGGCTGGCTCGCCTTCTCGAAGCGCCCCTTCACCTCATTCGCCCGGCTCCTCGGTGGCTGGATCGCCTTTCCCGTTCTAGGGGGAATAGGAGCCTTCCTAGTAGGAATTGCCCAGAAGTACTGGGCCTAAACGCTCTTGCCGATCCCAAACCAACGGTCTATGCTGTTTACTGTACACCTCCGGAATCCTTAATGAATATCTCAGACGCAATCTACGTAATTTCACTTATTATCGTCATCTGGATTGCCATTGAGATCGGCGGCGGCGACGGTGGAAAGCGCTCCCGCCAACCCGTTTATTGATGGAAGCCGACGTCATCGTTGTCGGGGGTGGGGTCGCCGGCTTGGCGGCCACGGCGGCCCTGGGGTCCGCCGGTCTCAAGGTCGATCTTCTTGAAGCCAGGCCCCATCTCGGTGGACGCGCAACCTCTTACGCCTTGCCCAACACGGCCGTCGTCGACAATTGCCAGCATATTCTCCTCCGCTGCTGCGTAAATCTCCTCGATTTTTACGGTCGCATGGGCGTCGCCGACCGCGTCGAATTCTCCGGCGATATCCCCTTCCTCGAGCCCGGCGGACGCACCTCCCACTTCAAACGCGGCCTTCTCCCCGCCCCCCTTCACTTCACCGAATCCTTCCTCAAAATGCCCTTCCTTTCCTGGGGCGATAAAGTCGGCGTCGCCCGGGCATTCCTCGCCATCTTGTGGGAACGCGGTCGGCGAAAAGATCTCGAAGAGATCTCCATGCTCGATTGGCTCCGCGAAAAACAACAAACGCCCAATTCCATCGAACGCTTCTGGCGTCAAGTCCTCGTCAGCGCCATCAACGAAGAGCTTGACCGCATGGCCGCCATCCACGGCTTCCAGGTCTTCTGGCTCGGCTTTCTCGCCTCGACTACATCCTACGAAATGGGCGTACCCTCCGTACCTCTCGTAGATCTTTACACCTCCCCTGCCTGGAGCAAAATGCCCAACGTCGCCGTCCGCACCCGCATGCCCGTCGACCTAGTACTCGTGCGCGACGGCCAAGCCCACGGCGTCGTCGTCGCCGGGCAGGAAATCCCCGCCCGTGTCGTCCTCTCCGCCGTCCCCTTCGAGAAAATCCACGCCCTCATCCCGGAAGCCGACATCGACCTTTCCGCCTTCACCCACTCCTCCATCACCGGCGTGCACTTCTGGTTTGATTGCCCCGTCACCGACCTCCCCCACGGCACATTGCTCGACCGAAACCTCCAATGGTTCTTTGCGAAGGACGGCGGCCGCTATCTCCAACTCGTCGTCAGCGCCTCCAAGCCCTGGCTCAAACTCCCCCGCCAGCAAGTCATCGACCTCGCCCTCGCCGAACTTGGCGAATTCCTACCCCGCGTTCAGTCCGCCAAACTCGTCAACGCTCAAGTGGTCAAGGAAGCCCGCGCCACGTACAGCGCCCTCCCCGGCCTCGGCAAACACCGGCCCGGCAATCGCACGAAGATCTCCAACTTCGTCCTCGCCGGCGACTGGACCAACTCCGGATGGCCCTCCACCATGGAAGGTGCCGCCCGCTCCGGATACAAGGCCGCTGAAGTTGTTACCGAGATCCTTGGCCGACCCCAACGGTTTCTCCTTCCCGATATCGCATAATGGGAATTATGATCTTGCGGCGTATCTTCCTCTTGGCCCTCCTCACCTTGCCCGCCTGGGCCGATCCGCCCATGACCAAGCTGCGCGTCGAAGTCCGCAAGGCCTCCAACGATAAGCCCGTCGAACGAGCCAGCGTCATCGTCCGCTTCGTCGAAGGCCGCAGCGCCGTTAAGCTCGGGAAGAAGATCATGACCTCCTACCAGCTCAAGACCAATCAGGAAGGAGTCGCGATAATCCCTGCCATTCCCCAAGGCAAGATTCAAGTGCAAATCATCGCCAAGAACTTCCAGACCTTCGGCCAAGTCTTCGACGACGCTGAAGAAGAAAAAACGATCGAAATCAAGTTGAACGACCCCCAAGCCCAGCACTCGGTTCACCAGTAGAGGTCACCATGCTCGCCTCCCTTCTCGAAGCGACCATTGATCGCGAAATCGTTTTCCTCCGCGCCCTCGGTGCCAACCAAGCCGTGCAATCTCCAAAGCCCGGCGCTTGGTCCCCGAAGCAGGAACTCGGCCATCTTCTTGATTCCGCCGTCAATAATCACGTTCGCTTCGTGAACGCCGCCCTCGCCGGCGCTTACACCGGACCCGGCTACGCGCAGAACGAATGGGTCGATCTCCACGGCTATCAGTCCATGCCCTGGCTCGAACTCATCGACCTCTGGTACGACCACAACCGGCTCCTCGTCCAACTCATCCGGCGAATCCCCGCCGACCGGTTGACCAGCCTCTGTACCATCGGCGGCGATACCCCCGTCACCCTCTCGGCCCTGATCGGCGACTACATCCTACACATGCAGCACCATGTCGATCATCTACTCGCCCGGGTCAACGTGACTCGCTACCCACAATAGAGTCCGTTCAATCCTCACCCTCACGTCGAGCGGCCACCTCACCCATCCACCACCTTCCCGCCGTCCACCCGCCCAGGTCAACCCTACTCGCTATCCACAATTGCCATACATTCAATCTCCACCCTCACGTCGCGAGGTAACCGCGCCACCTCCACCGTCGACCGCGCCGGCGGGTTCGTCACAAAGTAACGAGCATACACCGCGTTCATCGCCACGAACTCCCCCATGTCTTTCAAAAACACCGTCGTCTTCACCACCCGCGACAGCGACGACCCACACGCCCCCAGCACCGCGGCCATATTCTCGATCACCCGCTCCGTCTGCGCGCTGATGTCGCCGTCAATCACCTGCACCGTCACCGGGTCCAGCGGAATCTGGCCCGACAAATAGGCCATGCCATTGTGGACGATCGCCTGAGAGTAAGGGCCGATCGCGGGAGGGGCGGAAGGGGTAGCGATAATTTGCATGAATTCTCTAGCCTACTACGGCATCCGCAGCGTGCCCACTAGCTCACTCACATTCGCGATCTTTTCTTCCCGCAAAAACTGCCCCAACTCCTGCCCAATCCGAATCGGCGCCGCCGGGTCCCAGAACGTCGCCGTGCCCACCTCCACCGCCGTCGCCCCCGCAATCAGAAACTCCGCCGCGTCCACCCCCGTCGCAATCCCGCCCAGCCCCACCACCGGAATCTTCACCGCCCTCGCTGCTTCGTAAACCAACCGCAGCGCAATCGGCTTGATCGCCGGACCCGATAGCCCCCCATACCCATTGCCAATCCGCGGTCGCCGCGTCCGCGCGTCAATCGCCAAACTCACAAACGTGTTCACCAAACTAATCGCGTCCGCCCCCGCCTCCTCCGCCGCCTGCGCAATTGGTTCAATCTTCGCCACGTTCGGCGAAAGCTTAACGATCAGAGGCCGCTTCGTCAACCGTCGTAGCCGAGCCACCAAATCAGCCAACATCCCCGGATCAGACGAGAAAACAATCCCGCCGTGCTTCGTGTTCGGACACGAAACATTCAACTCATATCCAGCCAACCCCTCTTCGCCGTCCAGCACCCGAATTACCTCTTCATAGTCCTCTGGCGCATACCCAAATACGTTCGCGATAATCGCCGTCTTCAACCCCCGCAGAGCCGGCAGCTTCTCCGCCACAAACGCCCGCACCCCAATATTCTGCAGGCCGATCGAATTGATCATCCCCGCCTCCGCCTCCCAAATTCGCGGCGGCCTGTTCCCGTCCATCGGCGCCCGCGATAAGCCCTTCACCACAATCCCGCCAATCGCACTCAAATCCACCAGCGAGGCAAACTCAATCCCATATGCAAAAGTCCCCGACGCGGCCAACACAGGATTATTCAGTAAAATCCCACACAAATTCGTCGATAAAGCAGAAGAGGTCATCGTAAAGGTCAGACTCCACCATATCAGTACCAACGCTTGGTCAACGATCAGCCAAGCTTGCCATCGAACTAGGGTATTCGTCGGATAGGCCCGTCCGTGATTTTGGTCAAAGCTTAGATGAGGAATAGTAGCGCCACAGTGGAACCCAAAATCCAACGGTCGCAAACCGCGAACTATCGCTCGCTAGCCACGAAATTTTTCCTGTTCACCGCGGGACTCATGGCGTGGGTAGTGTTGGTAGTGGTCGCTCACGATCACATCAACGGAACCTTGAGTCTGGGCAAGAGCGCGATCCTCTTGGTAGTCGTCCTCATCATCGCGGCGGCGCTCTCACTCATCACGATGCGCTTGCTCGTCAAGCCCTTGGAGACTCTCGAGCAGGGTCTGCTCGCCGTCAGCCGTGGCCAACTGCGCCCCATTCGATATCGCAAATCCGGCGACGAAGTCGAGTTCCTCGCCCAAAGCTTCAACCAAATGATCGAGATGCTCGGCAAGCAACGCCAGGAAATCGAACAGCATCAGGAGCTCCTTGAACAACGCATCAAGCAGCGCACCGTAGCCCTCGAGGAATCCATGCAGCACGCGCTGGCCGCCAGTCGGGCCAAAAGCGAGTTTCTCGCCAACATGTCGCATGAACTGCGCACGCCCATGAACGGCTTCCTCGGCATGATCGAGCTCGTCATCGACAGCTCCCTCACCGCCGAGCAGCGCGAGCAACTCGAGACCGCCCAGCGCAGCGCCCTCTCGCTCCTCCAACTGCTCAACGACATCCTCGACCTTTCGAAAATCGAATCCGGCCGCATGGTGCTCGAACAAATCCCGTTCAATTTGCGGCTCCTCGTCAAGGATTGTGTGCGTTCCCACACCGCCAAAGCAATGCAGAAAGGCGTGCGTCTCGTCATGGAGGTCGCCCCCGAAATGGCCAGCCAGTTCGTCGGCGATCCGCTCCGCGTCCGTCAGATTCTACACAATTTACTCAGCAACGCCGTCAAATTCACGAGCGTCGGCCAAGTCACCATCAGCATCCGTGCCGGAGCGGCCGATCGCGACGGCGTTCTCGAACTGATTCTCACCGTCGCCGATACCGGAATGGGCATCGCCGAAGAGAAACTCCCGCTCATTTTCGAAAAGTTTACGCAAGCCGATGGCAGCATCACCCGCCGCTTCGGAGGCACCGGCCTCGGCCTCGCCATCATCCGGAAACTAGCCGAAATCCACGGCGGCAGCGTCACCGTCTCCAGCGAGCTAGGGGTCGGCAGCGTCTTCCGCGTCACTCTCAAACTTCGACCTGCTGACAGCGCCGCCCTGGCGGAGCCAGACGCCCCCGCACACCAGTTGGTCCTCGCAAAAGGCCGCATCCTCATCGTCGAAGACAACCTGGTCAACCAAAAAGTGATCCAGGGCCTTCTCAAAAAACGCGGCTACACCACCGCCGTAGCCAATGACGGAGCGCAAGCTTTGGCGGTCCTCGAAAATACCTCGTTTGACCTCGTCTTGATGGATATCCAAATGCCCGTGCTCGACGGCTTGGAAACTACCCGGCGCATCCGTGCCACCGAGCGCTGGAAAGAGTTGCCCGTCGTCGCCATGACCGCCCACGCCATGAGCGGTGACCGCGACCGCTGCTTGGACGCCGGCATGGACGACTACCTCACGAAGCCGATCAACTCCCGCGAGCTCTACGCCACCCTCGAAAAATATCTGGCCAACGTTCAACCCGATCGAAAATCCGGCCGCCCAACGGACCCCGAGACGCCGCTGCTCGACCCCCGATTCACCTCCAGCTTCCTACCCGACGGCTCTAACATCGTCGACAACATGGTGCGTCTCTTCCTGCAACTCGCCCCCGAAAGGCTTGAGCGCATGCAGCATGCCGCCCTGCTGAACGAGGCCTCCGTCGTCGCCACCGAAGCCAAGCAAGTCGAATCCGCCGCCACCTCCATCGCCGCCAGTCTCGTCGCCGACCGCGCCCGCCGCCTCGAAGAAGCCGCCCAAGCGCACGACCCGGCCGCCATCCGCCACTCCCTACTCCTGCTCGAAAGCGAAATCGCCCGCCTCAGCCGCCACAATGAGCAGGCGCTTGCTCGGTCAGCGCAATAATCCGCTCCCATAAACTGTCCATGTCCTCTTGCGTCGTCGCCAAGTTTCCCACCGCCACCCGCAGCGTAAACTCGCCCCGCAAAATCGTCTGCGAAATGAAAAAGTCGCCGCTCCGGTTGATCTCCGCCGCAATCCACCGATTCTCCGCCGCCGACCCCTTTTTTCGGAAACATACCGTCGAGAATGGTGCCGGAGCCGCTACCTCGAAGCGCTCATCGGCCTCCACCATCCGACGAAATGACTGCGCCAATTCGATCTGCCTCCGCAACTCCGCCATCAACCCCTGCCGCCCAAAATAGCGAAACACAAACCAAACCTTCAGCGCCCGGAATCGTCTCCCCAACGGCACTCCATAGTCCATCAGATTCACCGCCCGCGGGTCCTCGCTCGTCCGTAGATACTCCGGCGTCACCGAAAACGCCCGGCGCAGAATTTCCGGGAAACGCGTGTAAAAAGCACTGCAATCCACCGGCACAAACAGCCACTTGTGCGGATTCACGACATACGAATGCGCCCGCTCCGCCCCCTGAATCAAGTGTTGAAACTCCGGTAGCAGCAGCGCGGCACCCGCGTACGCCGCATCAATATGCACCCAGATATTGTGCCCGGCCGCGATCTCGACAATCGCCGGCAGCGGATCCACGCTCGTCGTCGACGTCGTCCCCAGGGTCGCCACGATGCAGCAAGGCGTATACCCCGCCATCACGTCCGCCGCAATCCGCTCCGCCAGCCTCCCCACGTCCATTCGAAACTCGCCGTCCGAAGGAATCTTCACCAAATTATCCAGCCCGATCCCCACCGCAATCGCCGCCTTGTCCACGCTCGAATGCGCCTGGTCCGAACAGTAAACCCGCAACCGCTTCGTCAGCCCCACCCGACGCGAATCCGGATCCGCCATCTCTCTCGCCGCCGCCAACGCGTGTAGCGTACTGATCGACGCCGTATCGAAAATCTGCCCAAAATAGTCGTCCGGCAACCCGCTCCACTGCCGCAACCACGCCAGCGCCACCTGTTCCAACTCCGCCACCGCCGGCGAAGCCACCCAGTTCAATCCATTCGAATTCAGCGCCGCCGCCAGCATCTCCGCCAGCACCCCCGGCACCGAACCCGTCGACGAAAAATAGTTAAAAAATCGCGGGTGGTTCCAGTGCCCAACCGCTGGCATAATCTGCGATTCGAAGTCCGCCAACAACTGCCCCAGCGGTTCGCCCTCCTCGGGCCCCTGCGCCGGAAGCCGGTCGATCAAGTCCCCCGGCTTCATATCCGCCGTCACCCGATATCGCCGCGAGTTGGCCAAATAGTCCGCAATCCACTCGACCGCCGCCAAGGCCGCCGGCCGGAACGCTTCGACGTCGTGCTGCCCCATTTAGACCCCCTTCAGGTCCGCTTGCATCTCCGGCAACCATCTCGGAAACCACGCCCGAAAAACCTCCCGATGCGCCTGCAACGCCGCGCCCAGACGCGTCGGTGCCACCACCGCCGGGAAACCTCGCAACGCCAGCGCCTCCTGAACGCCCAACGGCGTCGGAAACGGGTCAATCTTTTCGATGAACTCCGCCAACCGCTGGCCCAATCGCGCCACCGCCGCCGCGTTGCCCATCGTCACCGCCCGGTCCAGCCCCACAATCAGATCCGGCACCGCACAAGCGCAACCCGAAATTACCCCATCACAAGCGTGCCGACGCGCCGCCAAAATCGAGTCGTTCCCAATCAACAGCGTAAACGAAGTCCGGATACGCTGTTCCGCCAACGCCGCGAACATCTCCAGGTTGCCACTCGAATCCTTTATCCCCGCAAAACCCCCGGACGCCAAAATCTCACACGCCGTCTCCGGCTCCAACCCGTTCGTGAAAAACGGCAAGTTGTAGAGGTACGTCGGAGGCAACCCCTCGGCTGCCTCCGCAAATCGAAGATAAAACTCGCGTAGCTCGCTCTGCTGATAGCGGAAAAAGTACGGCGGCATCAATAGCAGCCCCGCCGCCCCGCTACCCCCCGCGTCCCGGGCCAGCGTCAAGGCACCTTCCAGCGTCGAATGCGACACGTTCACGAGCAGCGGCACTCGGCACCGCCGAATCGCCATATGCGCAAAACGCATCCGCTCTTCAACATCGAAATGCAAAAATTCGCCTGTGGCACCCAACAGCGCGATGCCTGAGGCCCCATGCCCCGTTACGAAATCCAACACATCAAGCGCCGGACCAATGTCAATCGTATAGCCAGTCGGGCGGCGGGTGGTAACAAGCGCGGCCATAGGGCCTTGAATCGGGGTCATAATAGAGAGATCGAGGTGAGCCTAGGCTCCCTATTCTATCGTCAAAGATGAGTAGAAGTTTACACAGTTTGTTGCCACGAATCAAAGTTTTGTCGCGTAGTTAACTATGATGCAAACGACTACCCGCCTTTTCTCGTCCGTCCTCTTTCTGGCTTCGCTCGCCTCAGCGCAGGAATATTTCCCCCTCGCCGTCGGCAATCAATGGATCTACCGCGCCGGTAAAGAAACCGTCGTCACCGGCATTGAAGGCACCGAAAAAATAGCCGGCCGTGAATATTTCAGCTACCAAGGCATCACCGGTGAGCGCCGAAGCCTTCGCTACAATGACCGCGGCCAACTCGTGGTCCTCCAGCAAGACGGGTCCGAAGGCCTCTGGGCCGATTTCAACGCCGAGCGCTACGACACCAAAATCGAACAGTGCACCGGTCCGGCCACCATTGTCGCCCGCGATTATGCCATCGACCTCGGCAAGCAGACCCTCGGCGGCGGCCTCGCCGTCCGGTACTCCCCCTCCATCTGTGCCGACGCCGGAATCACCCGCGACGTCTTCATCCACGGCATCGGTCTCGCCGAACGCGAAATCACCACCATCGCCGGCCCCCGGCTCTATCGCCTCACTTACGCCCGCGTCGGCGGTCTCGCCGTCTTCGGCCAGGGCGAGCACGCGTTCCGCTTCAGTCTCGACAAACTCATCTATCCTCGCAACGCCGAATTCGAAGCCCGGATGACACTCGAAAATACCACCAACCAGCCCGTCTTGCTCCGCTTTAGCAGCGGTCAAAGCTTCGACCTCCGCATCAAAAACAATCGCGGCGAAAATGTCTACACCTGGTCCGCCACCCGCCTCTTCCCCGCCGTTATGCGCGAAGAAGCCGTCGTTGGCGAAAAGAACTGGACCACCTCCGACCGGCTCGCTCTCGAACCCGGCCAGTATACAATGGAGGCTGTCCTCACCACCCTCGACCGTCCAGTCTACTCAGCCACCGTCCCTCTAACAATCCTCCCCTAAGTTGCGCCCACAGCCCTCTAATTGCTATCATCTCTACTGGAACGTTCTGTAAGGATTGGTATTTCTGTAAATGGCAAATCATGTTTCGGCTCAAAAGCGGGTCCGCGTTACCGAAAAGCGCACCGAAATCAATCGGATGCGTACGACTCGCCTCCGCACCGTCATCAAACGGGTGCGTAAGCTGATCGCGTTGAAAGATGCAACCGGTGCCGGGGCTTATCTCCCGTCCGTGTACTCGATGGTCGACCGCTCCGCCAAATGGGGCATCATCAAGAAGAATACGGCCGCTCGCTACAAGTCGCGCGTCACCGCTCACATCAAGAAATTGACGGCGTAACGCCAACCTTCCCAAACTTTCTCCAGTTTTCTCGGCCCGTGCTAAGCAATTAGCACGGGCACTTTGTATTCCTCCATGATCTTTGCCCTCGCCCTCCTCGCCCAAGCCGCTTCCCTCTCCGGCACCGTCTTCGAGGCCGCCTACGCCGAAGTCCAACTCCTCCAGGGCAGGGAAGTCCGGGCCAAAACCAGCGTGACCGCCGACGGCGAATATACGTTCCCCAAACTCGAATCCGGCGACTATACGCTCTCCCTCAACCGCCGCAAAATCCTCGACCTAACCCTCACCGCCGGGTCGACCCAACTCCTCGACATCTACGATCACCCCTCCACCAAAGTCCCCGGCTTAAAGGTGGACGAGAAGACGATGAAGGCCAAACTCGTCAAAAACGTCAGCCCCCTCTATCCCGCATCCGCCCGCGTCAAACGAATCCAGGGCCCCGTCCTCCTCCTCGTTCAATTGAGCCCAACCGGCCAAGTTGTCGATACGGACGTCATCGCCTCCCCAAGTCCTGATCTAGCCGAATCCGCCCAAACCGCCGTTTGCCAAAGGCTCTACCAGCCCACCCTGCTTAATGGTAGCCCTGTCCTGGTGCAGACCGAGGTCCGCGTCAACTTCACCCTGCTGCCGTAAGCGCCAAAATCAACTGCTCCATCACCGTCCGGTCGTCCGGCCGTATATCCCGCAGCCCCCGGTCGGCCTTAAACAACCCCTGCACCGCCTTCTGCATTTGCGCCAGCGTAAACGCCTGCGCCGTCTGCGCCACCTGCTCCGCCCGCGCCTTCCACATCGGCACGCCCTGCCGCGAAAAATACTGCTGAATCTGCGCCGCCCCCGCCAGCCGC
>JANODS010000305.1:0-1235 GCA_031412835.1 Acidobacteriota bacterium
AGTCCGCGACCGCATCCAAGCCCGCACCATGCCCCCGCCCCCCCGCCCCGGCCTCTCCGATTCTGACCTCGCCGCCCTCACCACTTACATCGACACCATAGCCCCTACCCAAGCCGGCCCCGGCCGCGTCACCGCCCGCCGCCTCAACCGCCTCGAATACAACAACTCCATCCGCGACCTCCTCGGCGTCACCACCCGACCCGCCGACCTCTTCCCCGTCGACAACCAGGGCTACGGCTACGACAACATCGGCGACGTCCTCACCCTCTCCCCCATGCTCATGGAAAAGTTCATGGCCGCCGCCCGCTCCGTCTCCCGCATCGCCGTCTATGGCGAACCCTACGAACCCAAACCCGGCATCATCGGCAAGTTCATGATCAAAACCGTCCAGGACGACGGTCACGTCTCCGGCAACGTCCTCCCCTTCTCCCTCCGCGGCTCCCTCGAAACCACCTATCACGCCCCCGTCGAAGCCGACTACGTCTTCCAATTCCGCATGCTCAACCGCCGAGGCCGCGCCCCCGGAATCGGCCGCACCGGCCCCGCCCAACGCGAAATCTCCCGCCTCGCCGCCCCGCCCATCAACTTCCAAATCGATGTCGATGGCAAACTCGCCCACACTGACACCGTCATCGGCGAAGAAGCCTACGACTATACCCGCGGCCCCACCATCGCCAAAGTCCACCTCACCGCCGGCGACCACCGCGTCCACGTCTACCTCCCAGACCACGCCAATCTCGATAACCCCCGCGCCAACCTCAACCCCGACGGCCGCCGCCGCCTCGGCGCCGAGTTCATGGAAATCCTCGGGCCGTATAACCCCGTCCCCGCCCAACCCACCAAACTCTTCACCTGCGCCGAAAAAACCCAACCCTGCGCCCAAAAGATCCTCTCCGCCGTCGCCCGCCGAGCCTTCCGCCGCCCCCCCGCCCCATCCGAAATCCAACGCCTCCTTCAACTCGTCACCCTCGTCCAAAAACAAGGCGACCCCTTCGAAGAAGGCATCCGCGTCGCCCTCCAATCCATCCTCGTCTCCCCCGCCTTCCTCTTCCGACTCGAGACAGACCAACCCAGCCCCACTTACCGAATCAACAACTACGAACTCGCCTCCCGCCTCTCTTACTTCCTCTGGGGCAGCCTCCCCGACGACGAACTCCTCCGCCTCGCCGAAACCAACCAACTCGCCCAACCCCAAGTCCGCGCATCCCAAGTCCGCCGCATGCTCCGCGACATCG
>JANODS010000306.1:0-4315 GCA_031412835.1 Acidobacteriota bacterium
TCTTCCACCATGCGCGGCCCACACGCCGGGTCTCCCACGTCGCCCTGCACGGCAATCGCCCGACCGCCCGACCGCAAAATCAACTCCGCCGTTTCAGTCGCCGCCGCCTCGTTCTCCCGGTAGTTTACGGCCACCGCCACCCCGTCCATCGCCAGCCGTAGCGCGGTGGCCCGCCCAATGCCCCGCGATGCCCCCGTCACAATCGCCGTAGCCACTTACTCCGCTCCCTGCGTCGCCGGCTCCACAATCGCCGTCATCGATCCCTTCGAATTCGCCATCCGCGGATCCGCCCCGTAGCCGTGGATCATCTCCTTCGACACCGTCGCCTCTTCAATCTCGCCCGTCAACACAATCGTCCGCCCCCTCGTATCCACCTCCACCGTATGCCGCAGCGCCTGGGCCTCGCCCAATGAAAAAAGCCGCATCAGCATTTCGATCACATAGTCGTAGGTGTGTTCATCGTCATCAAGCAAGACGACGTTGTAAAGAGCGGCCCGCTCGTTCTCATTCTCTAGGCCCGTCTCTCGCTCAATTGTGGTCCGCGTCAACGTTCCCGGCATAAATGAGAAAGCCTACCCGTGGCCGAGCTTCATCAGCCAGCCCAGCCCGAAGATGGTCCCCACAAAGCAGGCGAAGCAGTAGAGGCCGTATTGCAGCCGGTCCTTATCGGTCTTCTTCGTCACCACGCCCAGCACCACAGAAATCAGCAGCGCAAACAGAATCGCCGTCTCCAAATGCGTCAAAGCAATCTTCGGCATGTGCGTTAGTCCTTCTTCCCCGTCGCGATCTCGTAAGCATCCACGAGCGACAGTACGTTTAACATTCCGGCACCGGCCAAGAACTTGGTGCCGTAATCATGCACGTGCCCCGCCACATCCGCTTGGTTGTAGCCCAGCCATGTCGCCAAAAAGTACGGAATACCCACCATTTTGTTCGCGATGTTGCCGCCCGTGTAGATCAGCGTCGTCAACAAGTCGCCCGTCTGCGGCTCGAAAAACGCGCCGCGCATCAATAGCCCAAATAGAAAACAGACGATGGTGGAAATGCCCAGCAACAAGCCGCGCTGCATCCGGCCCTGGTAAATGTGGCCGCCACCCGGCACAAGCCATCCAATGATCACCGGCGTCACCCATTTCATAATCGGGACGCTCTTCTTCGGGTTCAACGCCGCCGCTACGCTTTTGTCTGCCATAAGGTCTATTCTTCAATTTTCGCATAGAACCCCGGAGCGCCGCGCCTCCGGGGTCCGATGTGGCGCCACTACTTCTGCTTGGCGATGATCTTGTCCTTGATCTTGTCGTAGACGCCCTGGGGCACCCCGGCCTTCTTCACGATCTCGTCTTTGCCCTTGTAAGGACGGTTGGCGATGATCTTTGCCGAATAGGCATCGCCGACACCAGGGATCGACTTCAACGTCGCGGCATCCGCGGTGTTGATATCGATCAGACCAGCCGCGGCTGGAGCCGCCGCCTTCATCTCTTTCTTCGCTTCAGCGGCAGGCGCCTTCTTGGCGGCCCCCTGAGCGAACGTGGGCGCTACGGCCAGGCAGAGCGCCGCAAGCAAAGCAAGCAAGGTTTGTTGCAGTTTCATAGAGCGTATTGTACGCAATTCGCTCCCCCCGGCGTGATAACCTATCCGCCAGAGCCCCCCATGCGCATTGTCTTTCTCGAAGTGGATACCGAAAGCCAATGGGCGATGGCCTCCCTCGGCCCGGCCTTCCTCGCCGCCTACCTCCGCCAGCATGGCCACGAAGCGGTGATGGTCCGCGCGCTGGTCGAGATGCCGGATGCCGAAGTCGTCCGCCTCATCCGGGAATCCGCCCCCGACCTGATTGGCGTTTCCATGACCACCCGGCAATGGCTCCGCTCCCGCCACCTCGTCGGCGTCATCCGCGCTGAGCTCAATATCCCCGTCATCGCCGGCGGCCTCCACGCCACGTTCTCTCCTGAAAGCATCCTCGCCGCCCCCGGCTTCGATTTCGCCGCGCTCGGCGAAGGCGAAGAAGCGTTACTCGAACTCGTCGAAACCCTCGCCGCCGGGCGCTCGCCCCACGGCATCCGCAACATCTGGGTCCGCGGCGGCTTCAAGCCCGTCCTCCGCCCTCCGGTCGAGCCGATCGACCGCCTCCCGTTCGCCGCCCGCGACATCCTCGATGAACCGTACGGCGTCGTTCAAGTTTCCACCCAACGTGGCTGCCCCTTCCCCTGCACTTACTGCGGTGCCCGCATGTTCAACGAACTCTACGAAGGAACCGGCGAATACGGCCGCCGCCGTTCTCATCAAAACGTCCTCGACGAACTCCGCGGCCTCAAAGCCGCCGGCAAGCTTTCCTACGTCATCTTCCTCGACGATACCTTCACTATCCATCACCCCTGGGTCAAGGAATTCTGCCGCCTCTACAAGCAAGAGTTCTCGGAACGCTTCTGCCTCCACGCCCGCGTCGAAACCGTCAGCGAACCCATGCTCCACATGCTCGCCGAGGCCGGCTGCGACCAGATCACCTACGGCGTCGAAAGCGGCAGCGAACGCGTCCGCCGTGAAATCATGCATCGGCCCGTGACTAACCAGCGTTTCCGCGACGTGTTCCGTTGGTCGAACGAAGCCGGCATCCGGGTCGTCGGCAACTTCATGCTCGGCCTGCCCGGCGAAACCCGCGCCGAACTTGACGAAACTTACGCCCTCGCCGAAGAGCTCGACATGTTCGACTTTGGCTTCTTCGTTTTCTATCCCTACCCCGGCACCCATCTCTTCCAAACCTGCCGCGAGAAAGGGTACCTCCCCGTCGACTACCTCCAGCGTCCCGCCAACCATCGAGCCAGTATCCTAACCCTGCCCGATCTCAATCAAGCCGACATCGAAGAGGTCTACGACAAGTTCACCGAACTCCGCGTCCGGCGCGAACGCATCCGCAGCGGCGTCGTCCCGCTAATCGACCACGCCTACGTCGTCGCCCGCAACGGCTAGCCCTTTCGCCGCAGTCGCGCAAAGTAAACCGCATATTCCGTCACCGACCGCTCGTTCACCCGCAGTCGCCAAGGCACCCCGTCCCGCTCCGCTTCGATCAGCAACCCGGTATCGATTCCCGCCGCGCACTCCGCCGACAGGATCCGCCGGAACTCCAGCAACGACGACCCTTCCTGCGGCCCCCGCTGCGAATGGCCCCCCATCCAGGACGACGACGGCGTCGCCCCCACCGCCCAGTCGAACGGAGTGCTCAACGCTACTTCCCCGCCCTGCGCCACTAAGCGCCCCAACTCCACAAGCAAACCCAAAGGCGACTGCACACAATCCAGCAAATTTAAACAAAACGCCCCGCGGAACGCCCCCGCCGCAAACGGCATCGCCGCCGCATCCGCGCACCAGAAACTGACGTTTTCGCGAGGGAATTCCGGTACCGCCTCGTCAACCGTATCGAAGACTAACCCCACCCGCCGCCAGGCGTACCGCACCCTGCCTCGGCGTCGAATCTCCTCCGCGATCCGGAGCATCGAAAAGTTCAAATCGAGGCCTACCGTCACCCCCCCCGTCGCCCTCGCCAGTTCAAACGTACCCCGCCCCACCGAGCACCCGACATCAATCCAAGCACCCGTCGGCGGCGCGCTCAACAACTCCATCCCCGCTCGAATCAAACGCAAATAGCTCGGCTCCGCCTCGCCCCAATGCGCCTCCGCATAGATCCCGTTGTTCCCCCGCTCCCGATCAAAGCCCGACCCCGCCCCCGCCAAATCCCCGAGCATCGATTCCGCAAACGAAGACAAATCCTCGCGCCGCATCACCGCCGATATCTGACTCGCCGCCCAACTCGGCCCGTCCGCCACCACCACCGGAATTCCATCCACAATCGGATGCTCCCGCTGGCACAACGGGTTGCTACAAATCAGCACCCCTTCCCGAATATCACCGTCCTCCTCCCGCGCTACCTCGCCAATATACAAGGCGCTGTCCTGCTCCCGGGCCACCCGGCAGTAAGGACACCTCGGCTGCAGCTTCGCGAAATGCTCCCGCAGCACCGCGAGCTATCCGCCCACAATAACGTCAAGCGAACACGGCGGGATAATCTTCCCCGTCGGACTCGGAATCGGTGCCACACAAGACGCGAAGGCAACCATATCGCCCATCCGAGCCGCCGGCATCATACCGATCATCACGGTCGCCGATCCCTTGGCAATAATTCCCGGCCCGCCCGGTACACAAGTCGGCATCATGCAGGGCTTCGTCATGCTCGTCACCACTGCCGCCAGCAAGTTGTTGATCTTCACCGTCGGCACGCACTTCAGCACGATGTCGATGGGAACCGGCGGGTGCGGCACCGGAG
>JANODS010000307.1:0-2348 GCA_031412835.1 Acidobacteriota bacterium
GCTGATCCACCGTCAAAGCCAGCACTCCGAACATCAGATGCGTCATCACCTTGGCAGCCCCCCGCACCCTGACAAAGCGGGCGCCAAACTCATCCTTCAACCTTCCATTCACCCGCTCCGCCATCGTACGCTCGCGATATCGGATCACCTCCGGCGGATCCAAAACCGGGATCGGCTTCACCCGGCAAGGCAACTGGGTCTTCGGCTTCGGCGGGGTCTTCGGATCGATGATTGCCACATGAAACAGTCGGGCGCTCATCGTCCGAATCGAAGCCGCGTCGTAGGCCGAATCCATCAGTTCGTATAGATAAGTCGCCCGCGCAGAAGTGATCTTCATCAGAGGAATCGCCACCTGCGAGTCATGCACACTAGCTCCGGTGATCACGGCGGTCAATGGGATTTGGCCGTCTCCAACGTCGAGGTGAAGCTTGTAACCGCGCCAAGAGGATTCATGCCCTTTGCTGTTGGTCTTGACGCCGATACTACAGGTTTTGGGGATCTCGGCCAGCATCTCCGCCGCCGTGGCCTGACTGTTCAATTGTTTCTCCAAACGCGTGCCTGTCAGGGCGAGGCGCTCAGCGGCCGAGAGACGAGCAAAGGCCTTTCGGCTGCCGCGGGAGGGTTTCTTCGGGGGGGTGGGAGGAGCCTTGGGGAAGCGTTCGCGAGCTTCGATGGCGGTGGAATCGCGGGCGACGTGGCCAATGATGCGGCCTTCTTGGGTGGCTCGAACAAGGGCTTCGTGAGCCTTCTGACCGAGTTCGGATTGGGCGAATTCGGCGAAGGCCCGCGAGAAGCAGGACTCATGGGGAATGCGACTTCGACAGGGGTAGCCGCAGAGCCGCCGGAGGGGTTCATTGGCGTGTAGTTCAGCGATGAGTTGGCGAGTGTGAGGGCAGTTAAAGATACTCTTGGCGAGGAAGGCGTGGGCCAGAGAAAGGCGTGATTTGGGTGGGCGCCCGGTGGAGGAGTTGGGGGCGAGGAGGCGTCCAAAGGGGATCATGGAGCAGGCGGCGATAAAGAGCGCGAGTCGGTCGTCGATGGGGCCGATTTCGGGTTCGAGGCGGGGGAAAAGTTCGGCCTGGAAGAGATGAGCGAATTGCAAGAGGCGCGAGAATCCGATATGCTCCGGAGGGATGGTTGGAGTGGAATGAATCTGTTTTAGCATTTTGATTGGCGTTAAAATTCTATCTCATTGTTTCGATTCCCTCCAACTATTCATCATCGAGCCCGAATCGGGGCGGATCGATCCGGGGGCTACGACACCGACAGGGATCGGCTTTTCCACAGCCCACATCGAGTTTTGCAAGAGGCTCTGGTCAGGCGCTTGCAAAAACTCCGTTCAAAACTCTTGACAGGCGTGGTAGTGAGCTTCGGAAAGTTCTTTTCGCTGACAAGTATGACTGTCCAGGTCTCCAGGTCGTTTTTCGACAATACGGACCTAATGACCACCTATTTATTTCTGTTTTCAAGGGCGATTTGACTAGGGATGCAGCCGCAGTAGCTGGTCCACCGTCAGGGCAAGCACGCTAAACATCAGGTGCGCCATCACCTTCTTGGCTCCCCGGACCCGAATGCTGTTGGCACCAAATTCATCCTTCAATCGGGAGAATACTCGTTCGACTATGGTTCGGATCTTGTATCGTTCGGCCTGGGCGGGACACAGCTGCGGCTGCGATTTGACCAGCAACGGGAGCTGGGTTTTGCTCTTGCGGCGGGTGTGAGGATTGATGATCGGCTGGTGGTTGCGGTCCGCGCTGGCTTGGTAAATCGCCGAGGCGTCGTAAGCCGAATCCATGATTTCTTAGAGGTAGGTGACGCGTTTGGAACTCATTTCCATGAGGGGAATAGCGACCTGGGAGTCGTGGACGCTGGCGGCGGTCAGTAGGGCGCTGATGGGGATCTGGCCATCGGCGACATCGAGGTGAAACTTGTATCCTCGCCACCAGAAGACGCACCCGTTGTTGCCTTTTTTGCCGCCGATGTCGCAGGCGGTGGGGACGCCTTGGAACATCTCCTTTACTGTTTTGAGTTTGGCCTGTTTCTGGATCCTAGTCTCTCGCTTAGCCCTGCAGGCTGCTGATTATTTGGCTAATAATGCCTTCTTTCGCTTCCTTTTACCTTTGGCTTTCGGGGCCTTCTTGGGTTTGGTATCGACGAATCGCTCGCGGGCCTCGATGGCGGAACCGTCGCGGGCGATGTGGCCGATCAGGCGGTCGGAATGGGTCGCGCGGATGAGGGCTTCATGGGCGACGGTAGAGAGTTGGGAGTCGGCGAATTCGGCGAAGGCGCGGGAGAAGGTGGATTCGTGAGGGAGCTGGCCGAGGTGGTCCCAGCCGCATAACTGGCGA
>JANODS010000308.1:0-1090 GCA_031412835.1 Acidobacteriota bacterium
CCCCTCCTCTCGCCCGGCCCGCACCCCACCCACACCCGCCGCATTCCTCTCCTCCCCATCGCGCCCATCCTCTCGTCCGACCCACCTCCGCGCCGGGCGAGCCCTTGCCAAGCGATCAGCCCGCGCCCTCAAATCGAAGTCCCGCTGTCCCGCAGTCGCACGCCCGGCCGCTCCGGCAGCCCCCAATCGAAAGCGGTTCACCAGCTCATCCTTCCGCTCGTTGGTGCTCTGCGCGAAAGAAAAGTCAATTCCCATATCAAATCCCCTGTGTCCTCGGCCATCCCCTGCCCACTTCGGTCGAGTTTCTCGTACACTCATGGGAATCCCCGTGCGACACTTTCTAGCGTTCCTCATCGCCGTCGCCGCAGCCCGAGCCGCGGCCCCCGCCATCCCCTGTGACAGCCTCGCCGCCACAACCTTCGGTAAAGCGGTCACCCTCCACTCCGCCACGCTCGTCCCCGCTACCGACAAACTCCCAGCCCACTGCGACGTCCGCGGCGTCATCTGGCCCGAAGCCCGCTTCGCCCTCAAGCTCCCCACAGTCTGGAACGATCGCTTCCAAATGGTCGGCAACGGCGGCACCGCCGGCGTCATCAGCCTCGCCGCCGTCGATACCGCCCTCCGCCTCGGCTTCGCCGCCGTCTCCACCGACACCGGCCACGACGCCGCCAAAGAACCCCTCGCCACCTTCGCCCACCTCACCCCCGAAAACCCCCACGCCCATCGCAAATTCATCGATTTCGCCTACCTCTCCGTCCACGAAACTGCGGTACTCTCAAAGCAAATCATCCAAACCTACTACGGCACCCGCCCCCGTTACTCTTACTGGGTCGGCTGCTCCACCGGCGGGCGCCAAGGCCTCCAGGAAGCCCAACGCTACCCCGAGGATTTCGACGGCCTCGTCATCGGTGCCCCCGGCCTCTACCTCACCGGCAACGTCATGCGCCGCATCTGGGTCGGCCAATCCCAACTCGGCGACGCCGCCCTCCCCCCCGAAAAACTCCCCCTCCTCCACCAACTCGTCTACAAGAAATGTGACCCCCTCGACGGCCTCACCGACGGCGTCATCGACGATCCCCGCCGCTGCGAC
>JANODS010000309.1:0-1533 GCA_031412835.1 Acidobacteriota bacterium
TTGCGGTGATGGGGCAGTTGGCGCTGGGGAATCGGGAGTTGGTGGATCGGTTGGTGGCTCCGTTCTTGGATGGCCGGCAGGATTCTTTGGCCAAGGCGACCGGGAGTCAGGGGAGCGGGCATTTGCTGTTTGCGGCGTTGGGAAAGACGGAGCGAGTGAAGGCGGCGGCGGCGATTGTTACTCCTTTGCACAACGAGATGAGCGATTCGGTGTTCATGGCGTGTCCGATTTTGGGGGCGGCGGGGGAACATGAGAAGGCGATCGCGCATCTTCGGTTTATGGAGAAGCTGTGTTTGCGGGGGGACGGAATTTATCGGCATTCGCCGCTGGATGAGACGGCGTGGGGGCGGGGGAATGCGTTTGCGTTGCTGGGGCAGGCGTTGTTGCTGGAGACGATGGAGAAGCCGGATGGGCGGGTGCTCGATAGTTTTCGGGCGTTGGCGGGGGCGCTGTTAGGCAAGCAGGACGAAAAAGGGATGTGGCATCAGGTGATCGACCGGCCGGAGTCGTACGCCGAGTTTTCAGCGACGGCGATGGTGGCGGCGTCTTATAAGAAGGGCATTCGGGCGGGTTGGTTGGAGGCGGCGAAGTTTCAGCCGGCGGTGGAGATGGCTTGGCGGGCGGTGTTGGCGAGGACGGGGACGGACGGGACGGTGATGGACGTTTGCGAGTCGACGGGGAAGCAGAAGTCGTTGGCGGCGTACTTGGAGCGGGCGGCGATTTGGGGGCGGGATCCGCGTGGGGGGGCGATGGCGATGTTGTTGGCGGGAGAGATGATGAGGCCCTAGGGTTTTTGAGGTCGTGAATTCTTGTTACGGGTCGGTTGCAATCGACGGGGAGCGGTATACTGAAATTTAGGAAAGAAGATGCACGCTGGTCAGAAGATTCGAAATTTTAAGGTCGTCACCACTTGAAACGCACAGGTGGGGACGATTCTCTCCGTTGTTCGTTCTGCCACAAAAGCCAGGATGTTGTGGGGAAGCTCATCTCGTCGCCGAGTGACTACCCACGGGCGTACATTTGCGACGAATGCATCGCGGTATGCAATTCGATATTGGAAGACGACCGAGCGGAGCACACGAGCGCGACGCCGCAGAAGTTGCCGAAGCCGTTGGAGTTGAAAGAGTATCTGGACCAATATGTGATTGGCCAGGATGCGACGAAGAAGAAGCTGGCGGTGGCGGTTTATAACCACTACAAGCGCATCCAGATGAACCGGCAACGGGGCACGGATGTGGAAGTGGCGAAGTCGAACATTTTGTTGATCGGTCCGACGGGGACGGGAAAGACGTTGCTGGCGCAGACGCTGGCGCGGATTCTGGACGTGCCGTTTGCGATTGTGGATGCGACGACGTTGACCGAGGCCGGGTATGTCGGAGAGGATGTGGAGAACATCATTCTTCGCTTGCTGCAGAACTCGGATTGGGATGTACAGCGCTGCCAGACCGGGATCATTTACATCGACGAGATCGACAAGATTTGCCGGAAGGACGAGAACCCGTCGATTACGCGGGACGTATCGGGCGAGGGCGT
>JANODS010000310.1:0-1138 GCA_031412835.1 Acidobacteriota bacterium
ACAGAGCTGTCCTTGCCAACGCTATATAGCATTACGGGATTGGCGAACTCGGCGACGACTTCGCGAAGGATGTGAATACTCTCGGCTTCAAGCGCCCGGAGATGACTGAGAATGCGCGGCTCCATTGGAGCTTTCAGGTTAGCAGGGCAATAGTCCCAATGTCTATCGGGATAGAGGTGTTTATTTTTTCTTCCCGGCGTTTGGCACGGGCCCCGCGAAGACCGGCGGAACAAGTTCGCGATCCCAGGCGTTGAGGGTGGCTTCGAGGCGCTGCACGATTTCGGGTTGGGCGGCGGCGAGGTCTTTGGCTTCGGCGATGTCGGTTTCGAGGTCGTACAGTTCCGGCGCTACGCCGCGTCGCCGAACGAGCTTATGACGCCCTTCCCGAATGGCCCACTGGACGCCGCCCCCGGTCCGCCAGAAGAGGTGCTGGTGCGGCGCACTTTTGTTTTTCCCGGAAAGAAACGGCAGCAGGTCGACGGAGTCGAGCGCGGCTGGCTTGGCACCGGCGGCGGCCACGGCGGTGGCGAAGATGTCCAGCGAAATGATCGGTTGCGGGTACGCTCCGGGCTTCAGGCGGCGCGGCCAGCGGACAACGAAGGGTACCCGGATGCCCCCCTCGTAAACCTGGCCCTTGGCCCCGCGCAGAGGGGCGTTGTCGGAGCCGTTAATGCCGATGGGGCCACCGTTGTCGCTGAGAAAGAACACCAGGGTGTCGCGATCCATTTTGCGCTGTTTGAGGGTCGCGAGGATCCGCCCAACGCCGTCGTCGACGGCGGCCACCATGGCGTCGAGCTTCTTCCGCTGGTCGCTGGCGACGTCCGGAAACCGGGAGAGATACGGCTCTCCCACTTGCTGCGGCGTGTGCGGGGCGTTGTAGGCGACGTACAGGAACCACGGTTGCTTGCCGTCCCGTTGCTGGATGAAAGCGGCGGCTTCGTCAGAGAGCCGGTCCGTTAAATACCCCGCAAACTTCTCGGGCTTACCATTGCGTTCGAGGGGGATCAGATACTCGACGGGACGGCCCTCCATTTGTGCGGTGAAGTACTGATGGCCGCCTCCGAGGAAGCCGTAGGATTCGTCGAAGCCGCGTTTCAGCGGATGAAATTTAGGAGCCGCGCCGAGGTGCCATTTGCCG
>JANODS010000311.1:0-5350 GCA_031412835.1 Acidobacteriota bacterium
TGCGGACGGCGGTAGGGTTTTCTCCGCGCTGTAAGATTTGAGTGGGATGGAGCGCACCTAGGTCGGTGGCCATGTTCAGGTACTCAACTTTGGCGGGGTCGATGCCCATAATGCGACAGCAGGTGGCGTCGACGGCGACGAGGTCTTTTCCGAAGACCAGGACTCCGGCTTTTTTGGGGGTTCCCTGGATGGGCCCGTTCCCTTCCATACCGACGATGCCATCGACGATGGCGAAAGTCTGCCGGAACTGGCGGTTGATGGCAACGATGGACTCAGCGATTCCTATGTAATGGAGGGTGTTTTTGGGCCAGCCGTAAATAGCGCCGGGCACAAGTCCGAAGAAATTTTTCATCGAAAGGGTGGCCCCGGCCCAGTGATGGGTCTTCATTTTCGGCATCGAAACGATGAGGTCGGCCGCGAGGGCGGTATTGGGGAAGAAGAATTGATCGAGGCCGGCGAAGTTTTTGATGGGGCTGACGTCGTCGCGATTGAGGTCAACAAATTTGTCTTCGAAATCTTTGATGCCCTTCCCATATCCGGCTTCGTCGGCGAGGCCAAGCGTATCGCGGCGGTGGCCGGGGCCTTCGGCGATGGTGACCGAGGCGGCACCGAGGGAGCGAAAAGCGGTGAGGGCGGCGGCGACCAGGGCAACGTCAGTATTAATGGCGGTAGCGGCGTCGAATTCGACGAGGTTGGGTTTGAGGACGACGCGCTTATCTTTGACGTGGAGGCCGCAGAGGCGAATGCCGTCGAGGATGTGGACGACGAGGTCTTCCTGGTAACTTTTGGCTTTGAGGATGGCGACGGGGGAGGATCCGGCGAACGGGATCGGCGCTGTCTTCTGACAAGATGCGAGCGCCGCGGCGGCGGCCGGGAGGAGCGCGCGGCGGGTGAGGCGCGACGTCACGTGCCGAACCCAGTGGGCCGGAAATAGCGGTGGCC
The DNA here is from genome assembly GCA_031412835.1 of Acidobacteriota bacterium. Taxonomy (GTDB): domain Bacteria; phylum Acidobacteriota; class Terriglobia; order Bryobacterales; family Bryobacteraceae. The sequence continues at coordinate 943 of JANODS010000311.1, forward strand.
GCCATCGGGAGTGGCGAGAGCTTCGAGCGCGGTAAGGATGAGATCGTTGGTAGGCGGCTGGCCTTCAGGTTCCGCGGGAAGAGCGGTGCCGAACGAGCGGAGACTGATGGCCAGCCATGCACGGCTCCAACGGGATCGGCTGTCTTGCCAGAGATGGTGGGCTTGGCGCAGCGCGGCGGTAAGATCGGCTTCGCGACTTCCTTGGAGGCCGAGCAGCGCGAGGGCGGTGGTTTCCGGGTAGGACGGCAGCTCAATTCCAAGGGCGGCCTTGGCTCCATAATTCCACCCGCCGTCGCTGCAGCGGCGACGGAGAATCATGCCTTCGCCCAGGACGATGCGGCGGTTGAGTTCAGAGCCGGTGATTTGTGTGGCGGCTTTCTTGAGGGCGACGAGCGTGTGGGCGGTGGGTTCAATCCAGGCGGTGGCTTCTGGACGCCAGGGCCAACCGCGGAACTTCAAATCGTGCCCGGTGGGAGACTTATCCACCATAGCGAAAAGGCGGGCGAAGAGCCTGGTTTCCGCGCCCGAGGTGGCGAGCAACCAATCAACGCCCTTCCGAAAGGCGGCGTCGTGAACTTCATTAGCGCAATGGAGCGTAATGGCGAGGGCGGTGGCCCAGTGGGCTTCCGGAACGTGGCCGTTGGGCTGCCAAGCGCCGTCTTCGCGTTGCCAGGACCGGAGGAGCCGCCAGCCTTTCTGCCATGCGGGCGACTCGTTCTCGTTTTGTAGGGCGAGGAGCGCATAGGCGGTGGGTTCGAGCCACGAGCGTTTCCCCGGGAAATAACCCCAGCCTCCATCAGGATTTTGATGGCGGCGGAGGGCCTCGAGACGCGGGCGAAGATAGCCTTCGGTCATATATGTTGTATCGGTTGAAGACCTGAGAAACTTTAGGGGCGGAAGCGATTCATCTAATTGTTACTTTGAGCTCACCTAGATATTGCTATACTTCGCTTCTCCGATGGTTTTAATCTCCTCTCGATTTCGGAGCATCGTACCGCATTTGGAGCATATATGCGATTTATAGCACTCATTGTAATGGGAATTCTTCCGGCAGTTTTGTGCGGAGAAACTACACCAAAGCGTCGGGCGGTGCCCGTACGACCGGTGCATTTTGAATTGAACCAGGGCCAAGCGCCCGCGGACCTTCTGTACTTGCAGCGGGCTGAGCGAGCTAGCCTTGGCTTTTCCGAGGATTCTGTGCGCGGGATTCTGCAGGGCGACGAAGCGCGGGCCGAATATCGACTCACTTTCCCGGGCTCGAAGGCTGGAACCAGGCCGCGGGGGGAGGGGTTGGCGAGTGGCACGAGCAATATCTTAAAGGGGAACGAACCGCGGCGGTGGAACACTGGTATTAAAAATTACTCTTCGATCCGGTATGCCCAGTTATATCCTGGAATTGACCTGCTTTTTCATGCCAAAGCGGATGAGCTGGAGTACGACTTCGAAGTTCAGCCGGGGGCCGACGCCGAGCAGATTCGGATTCGTTGGAGCGGGCAGGGGCGGTTGCGACTCAACGGGCGCGGCGAGTTAGTGTGGCAGACGGCGGCCGGGGAGGTGGTACAGAGGGCGCCGGTGGCGTATCAGATGGTGGGTGGAATGCGGGTGGCGGTCGCGGCGCGGTATGAGTTGCGGGGACACGACGCGCGGTTTCGGCTGGGGAGTTATGATCGGCGACGGATGTTAGTCATTGACCCGGTGCTAACTTACAGTACTTACTTGGGCGGGAATTCGACGGAGTTAGTGTATGGGATGACCGTGGATGCGGCGGGTAATATGTATATCGCCGGGACTACCATTTCAGCGAACTTTCCAGTCAGCGGGGCTCCGCTGCAGAAAGACATCAAGGGTAAGACTGACGCGTTTGTGACGAAGCTGAGCGCGCAGGGAGTACTTGTCTATTCGACGTTGCTGGGTGGGACGGATTCGGATACCGTCAGGGCGATCACGGTGGATCCGCAGGGTAGTATTTATTTCGCCGGGTCGTCGGCGTCGGCCGATTTCCCGATGGTGAATGCGAGGCAGCCCACGCTGCGAGGCGGGGCACCGATTGGCAGCGACGCTATTTTCGGGAAGTTAAACCCAACGGGCAGCGGGCTTGTGTTCTCCTCGTTTTGGGGTGGGAGTTACGACGAGGCCGCGGAGGCGATTACGCTGGATGCGAGCGGCAACTTTTATATAGCTGGTTACTCCTTCTCCGATAACTTCCCGGTAGGGCAGGGCGGACTTCAAACATCGAACCGCGGGCTTTTCAATGGATTCGTAACGAAATTTTCGCCGGACTCGGTGACGACATTCTACTCGACGTATCTGGGCGGAAGAAGCGCGGATTTCTTGTTAGGAATCGCAGTGGATGCTACAGGCGCGGCCTATGTGACTGGATACGCTTCTTCGACCGACTTTCCGGTCTTGAGCGGCTTTCAATCCTCCAATCGGGGGGGTACGGGCGCTCCCGTGGACGTCGTGGTGGCAAAGTTGAATCCGACGGGCACGGCTCTGGTATTTTCGACATTTTACGGCGGTGGGGGGGCCGATATTGGACGTTCGATCGCGGTGGACAAGGACGGCAACGCATGGGTGACGGGCGAGACGGGATCGTCGAATCTTCAGATGACCGAAGGGGCCGTGCAGAGAGAGTTGAGCGGACCGCAGGATGCGTTTTTGATCAAAGTGGCGGCGAAGGGTGACACCCTGCTCTACGGCACTTACTGGGGAGGCACGCGAGAAGACACCGGCAATAACGTTACTCTGGGGGCGGATGGATCGGTTTACATCGCAGGATCGGCTTCCTCGTCCAACCTAAGGACGGTAGACGCGCTGCAGGCAATGAGCGCGGGAGCGACCGATGCGTTTGTGCTGCGATTGAATGCGACGGGATCGACCATTCTGCAATCCAGTTACCTCGGAGGATCGTCGACGGATACGGTATTCGGTTTCTTCGTGAACAATCAAGGCGTGGTGTATCTGGCTGGTGAGACTGGTTCGGTTAACTTCCCGGTGTCGGCGAACGGCTTGCAACGGACGACCGGTGGAGGACCTTCGGATGCGTTTGTGGCGGTGATCGATAGCTCTCCGGCGGCGAATCCCTTTACTTTATCGACGGAACGGTTGACATTCGCCGGGGTGCTGGGGGCGGCGATTCCGGCGCAGAGTTTCGCGATTCGGGTGGCGACCGGAACACCGACTTGGACGGTGGAGACGTCGACGGCGGCAGGTGGAGCTTGGTTGACGGCGACGCCGCGTTCGGGGACCGGCGCAGCTACAGTGGATGTAACCACGGCGACGACTGGATTAGCGGCGGGAACTTACAACGGGACAGTGACGGTAACGAATACGCGGCTCAACACTCGATCGACGGTGGGCGTGGCGTTGACGATAGGCCCGGCGGGCGGGACGGTTCCGAACAATGGGGTGGTTAGCGCAGCGAGTTTCACAGGCGGGGCGGTTGCTCCGGGTCAGTTAGTTACTATCTTCGGCAGCGGAATTGGACCGGCGCAGTTGACCGGGGCGCAGTTGACTCCGCAGGGGACCGTGTCGACGAGCGTGGCGGAGACGCGGGTGTTGTTTGATACGCGACCCGCACCGTTAATTTACGTTTCGGCCAGTCAGATTAGTGCGATTGTTCCGTACGGAGTGAGTGGAACGACGACGCAGATGCAGGTGGAGTTTCGCGGGGTTCGTTCGAATGCGGTGAGTCTGCCGGTGACGGCTACGGCACCGGGGCTGTTTACGGCGAACAGTTCGGGCAAGGGGCAGGGCGCGATTTTGAACCAGGACGGGAGCTTCAATAGCGGATCTAACGCGGCGGAAGTGGGTTCGGTGATTGTGCTGTATGGGACAGGCGAAGGCGCGGTGGACCCGGTGGTGGTGGATGGGGCGATCAACGCCAGTTCGCTGCCGAAGCCGCGGGAGCCGATGACGGTGCGCATTGGCGGGAAGGACGCCGAGGTACTGTATGGCGGAGCGGCCCCGGGGTTGGTGGCGGGCGTGTTCCAGATTAACGTGCGGGTACCGGAGGGGGTGGAGCCGGGGAACGCGGCGGTGGTGGTGATGGTTGGGCGTGCGACGAGTTCGCCGGAGGTGTCAGTAGCGGTTCGTTAGAGGAGGTTCAACGACTCGGCCGTGCGGGCGAAAATTTTGAGCGCACGGTCGAGTTGGGAGCGGTGGTGGTGCGTTAGAGGAGGCTCGTCGAGCTGGTCGTGCGGGCGGGGTTTGGGGGGGAACGGCCGAGTTGGTGGCGGTGGTCGTGATGGTTAGCTTCGTTAGCCGCGATTTCTCAGTGCGCCCCAACGGCGCAAATTACCAGTGGAGGAGGATTCCACCCATGTAGATATCGGTAAGACATGGTAGCTGACGGGCCGTTCGGCACCGGTAACGGGCCGGAGGGGAGCCCCGTGACAAAGCCCGCGAT
>JANODS010000312.1:0-3084 GCA_031412835.1 Acidobacteriota bacterium
CGCCCCCGGCGTTACCCCCTCCGCCCCCAATTCGTTCATCGCCAACCGACGGCCCTTCCCCGGCGGACTCAACGCCCCCGCCTTCCAAGTCGGAGGCGCCCGCGAAAAGTCTAACGGCTATCTCATTGACGGCGTCGACGCCATGGACCCCCACTTCCTAACCCCCTCCATCTTCCCCTCCGTCGACGCCATTCAGGAGTTCAAACTCCAAACCTCCTCCTACGCCGCGGAGTTCGGCCGCTTCGCCGCCCAAGTCAACGCCACCACCCGCTCCGGCGGCAACGCCCTCCATGGCACCGCCTACCACTTCTTCCGCAACGAAAAGCTCGACGCCGCCAACTTCTTCGATAACCTCAACGGCCGCGGTCGACAACCCTTCCGCTACAACCAATTCGGCGGCGTCCTCGGCGGCCCTATCCGCAAAGACAAAACATTCTTCTTCGTCAACTACGAAGGAACTCGCGTCCGCCGCGGCTCCCTCGCCCAACTCACCGTCCCCACCGATCTCCAACGCGCCGGAGACTTCAATCCCATCGGCCAACGCAATAACCGCCAGATCTTTGACCCCGCCACCACCCTCCGAAACCCCGATGGCACCATCACCCGCGCCCCCTTCCCCGGCAACCTCATCCCCGCCGCCCGCGTCACCTCCTTCGCCCGCGACCTCCTCAAGCTATACCCCACCCCCAACAACAACGTACCCACCGGCAACAATTTCCTCGCCGCCCTCTCCGGCCAAAGTGATAACAACCAGTTCATGACCCGCGTCGATCACCGCTTCAATGATCGCAACTCCCTCATGTTCCGCTACTCCCTCTTCGACGGAATCGAAACCAGTCCCAGCCCCATTGACAACGGCGGTCTGGCCACCAACGTCCGCACCCACAACTACGCCGCCAGCTACATCCGCTCCTTCACCACCAACCTCTTCTACGAACTCCGCGCCGGCTACAACCGCCCCAAATATCTCATCCTCCAGGATGGCGCCTTCGGCACGAACATCTCCGCCGCCCTCGGCCTCCGCAACCTCCTCGACGAACCCCTCGCCTACGGCGTCCCCCAAATCACGTTGACCGGCTTCAACACTATCGGCACCGACACCAATCCCACCACCCAGGTCTCCAACGTCTACCACCTCGTCAACCACGTCTCCTGGATCAAAGGTGCCCACAGCATGAAGTTCGGCACCGATATGCGCAAGCTGAACTACAACGATCGCTCCGAACGCTTCGTCCGCGGCGGCCTGACCTTCACCGGCGGCCTTACCGCCGACCCAGCCCGCGCCTCCACCACCGGCGTCTCCATCGCCGACCTGCTCCTCGGCCTACCCCTCAGCGCCTCCGGCTCCAACACCTCCCTCGCCGGCAACTTCAATGGCTTCAACTTCGGCTTCTTCTGGCAGGACGATTGGAAAGTAGCCAAGAACCTCACCGTCAACCTCGGCTTCCGCTACGACTACAACACCCGCCTCACCGACGTCCAAAACCGCCTCACCCTCTTCGATCCCGTTTACCCCGGCGGTCGCCTTCTACTCTCCGGAACCTCCCAAGCCCTCGTGCCCCCCGCCGGCCGCATCCCCGCGCCCCCCACACCCCGCGGCCTCCTTCCCGCCGACAAAAACAACTGGGCTCCCCGCATCGGCCTCGCCTGGCGGCCCTTCGGCCATAGCCGCACCGCCGTCCGCGCCGGGTTCGGCGTCTTCTACGACCTCATAGAATTGCAAGACCTCCGCACCTGGGTGCGCAACCCGCCCTTCGGCCAAGTGACGGACCTCCGCAGCGACCAAAACGGTGCCGCCAACGCCCCCAACGTCCTCCGCGTTGCCGAACTCTTCCCCCCCACTGGCAGCGCCCTCGCTCGCCCCGGTGCCTTCGGACCCGGCGGCACCGCTCCCGACCCCGCCTATCACCAGTGGAACTTCTCGGTCCAACAGGAAGTCAGAGGCAACACCCTCGTCGAGGTCGGCTACATCGGCTCCAAAGGAACCTTTCTCGCCCAGCGCATCAATTACAATCAAGCCACCCTCGACGCTGACCCCAACCGCCCCACTCCCATCCTCAGCCGCCGCCGCTATCCGCTGTTCGGAGATACGATCCGCATCACCGAAAACGCCGCCAACTCCACCTATCACGCCGCTTTCGTCAAACTCGAACGCCGCATGCGCAGTGGCTTCTCTTACCTAGTCAGTTATACTTACTCCAAGAGCCTCGATGGGGCCTCCCTCATCGACGATCAGGCCCGGGATATCTTCAACCTTCGCCTGAACAAAGGCCGCTCCGGCTTCGATATCCGCCACCGCCCCATCTTCAGCGCCACCTACGAACTCCCCGGCAAAAACCCCTTCATCAAAGGCTGGACCCTCAACTCCATCGCCAGCTTCCGCAGCGGCTTCCCCCTCTCCGTCCAGGCCCAGGGCGACGTTTGTAACTGCGGAGCCGCCAACCAATTCGCCCAACAAATCGGCGATCCTCGCACAAACTTTACCCAATCCCGTCTCCAATGGTTCAACGGTGCCGCCTTCGCCCAACCCGGCCGTGGAACCTTCGGCTCCTCGGGTCGCAATATCCTCGATGGCCCCGGCGACGCCACCCTCAATCTCTCCCTCTTCCGCTCCATCTCGCTCCGCGAACGTTTCAAGTTACAACTCCGCGGCGAATTCTTCAACGCCCTTAACAGGACCAATTTCGGCCAACCCAACTCCCAGGTCGGCAATGCCAGTTACACCGTCATTCAATCCGCCGCCAGCGGCCGAGTCATTCAACTCGGAGCGAAACTAACGTTTTAGCGCTCCCGGTTCCGCCGACTCCAAAAACCGCCGCAACACAGCCACCGTCCGCCCCGGTTGATCCCCCAGCAGCGAATGCGCCGCCTCCGGAATCACCTCCAGCCTCGACCCCGGGACCAGCTTCTGATAACGCGCCGCCGTCTCGGGCCGCGCCTCATCAAACTCCCCATTCAAAAACAGCACCGGCAGCCGCAGCTCCGCCAGCCGCCCCGTCACATCAAAATCCTTCAAACTCCCCGTAGCAAAAAACTCGGTCGGTCCCCACATCTGCTCATAAATCGTCCGATTGCGAATCGATT
>JANODS010000313.1:0-1300 GCA_031412835.1 Acidobacteriota bacterium
GCGGTCGAGGAGGTCGGACTGCGCTAGCAGGGGGAGGGCGAAGAGGGTACTGAGGGCAAGGGATCGCATGGTGGTTCACTCCTATCGTCGGCGGGGGGCGAGTTGTTCGACGTCGAGGAGGACGTTGAGGGTGTGGTCGCCAGCGCGGCGGATCTCTTCGGGGGCGACTTTGGATTCCTTAAGCAGACGATCGACGTAGGTGAGCCACTCGGTGGGGTGCTCCGAGCGCATGGGGGAGAGGGCGAGGAAAGTGACGTACTCTGTGGTGACTTTGCGATAGAGCGGGCCGGGGGGAATGATGGCGAACAGGGCTTGGTGGATGATGGCGCGCTGATGAAAGATGGACCGAGTCGTTTCGTCATCGTCGTGCTTCCACTCGGAGAGTTCGGTAAGGAAGGCGCGGAGGCGGGTGTCCCAATCGGGCTTGGAGCGTTCGGATTCCGGGAGGATCTGTTCCGTGCCGCCGAAGCGGAGCTCCTTGTAGTGGGCCATGATTCGCTTGCCCTTGTCGGAGACCCAGAAGATCGGCATAGGCGGCGCCTTGTCGAATTCGGAAGCCTTCAACTCCTTGGGGTTGATGGGGGTATCAGATAGGTTGTTGAAGGTTTCGATGGCTTTTTTATGCGAGGCATTTTCGCGAGGGGAGCAGTGACGGCCATTCATGTGGGTCGTGAACCAAGTGCGCCAGGCGGGAAGGAGATTGCGATGAGCCTGGAGCCCGTTGGCGGTGCTGAAGGGGGTCGGTGAAAAGGCGCGCCAATTGTCGCGGATTTCGGGGAGGGCACCAGCTAGAAAGATGTCGAGTTCCTCGGGGTGGGGCAACTGGGAGATCACGCTGAGGGCTGGGCCGACTTGAGAGGAGGTGGTGATGCGTCGGAAGGCATCTGCGGCGAGCGCGGGGAAGCGGGGGAGGTTTTGGTAGTAGATGTCGGGCCGGTAGGAGAAGGGATCGTCGCACGTTTGCGGCGGGGGAGCGGGGTTGATCTCTCGGAAGAGCTTGGCGGATTTGAGCGCGACGGCGACGCGGACTTGAATGGAGAGGCGATCCAGTTTGAATAGACCGGAGGCGGCAATGACGCCGGGGAGTGAGTCGCTGTAGGTCCCGACATCTTCGTTGTTATCAGGTTGGACGGCGAACTTGGCTTGGGGGGCGAGGAGGAAGATGCGTTCGAGGAGTTGCTCCGGGTCCTTGACCTTGAGCTTGTCGGCTTCGGCGAGGCGGAGGACGACGTCAGCGTAAAGCTCGGGGGGGAGGGCGGCGGCGCGGTCTAGGAGGTCGGACTGCGCGAGCAGGGGCAGG
>JANODS010000314.1:0-1044 GCA_031412835.1 Acidobacteriota bacterium
AATCGACGGCGGCGAGGATGCGCGCGCCCATGGGGATATCGGTGCCTTTGAGTCCGTCGGGGTAGCCTTCGCCGTTCCATTTTTCGTGGTGAGAACGGATGATGGGGGCTACGGGATAGGGAAACTGGGCCTGTTCGACGATTTCGGCACCGACGATAGGATGGATTTTCATCTTCTCGAACTCTTCCGGCGTGAGTTTGCCGGGCTTCGAGATGATGTGTTCGGGGACGGCGAGTTTGCCGATGTCGTGCAAAAGCGCGGCGGCGCGAAGGGCTTCGATCTCTTCGAAGGGGAGATTGAGTTCCTTGGCGATTTCGACGGCGTAGACTTGGACGCGTTGGAGATGATCGTGTGTGGTTGTGTCTTTGGCTTCGATCGCGAGGGCGAGGGCCTCGATGGTCCGGAGATGGAGTTCGGCCATGCGGTCCGTATGTTTCCGACCATCTTCGAGGCGCCCCATGTAGAGTTGATAGGAGCGAGTGATGAGATAGATGACGGGCATGATGAGCAGGGCCATCTGCCAGCCGAGCATCCGGGTGGTCGTTGTGAAAAGAATGGCGACGGCGGCACCGGCGAGATAGTAGGGCCCGGACCAGAGGCTGCATTCGCGCCAAGTGCGGACGATTGACCGGCGTTCGGTGAGCGCGATGGCCATGGCGACCGGAAGGGTGGTCATGACGTAGAGAACGAAGGCGGCGGTGACGAGTAGGACGGTGGTAGAGACGCCAGAGCTAATAAAGTACGGGTTGGCGTAGACGACGTAGGTGGCGATGGTGGCGATTGAGACCACGGCCACATTGAAGAGCCCCTTCCGCCAAGTGGGACGGCGATCCGTTGCGATAGCACATTGAAGGCCTGTCATTGCGGCAGCGATCAAAAGCGTTTCGCTGAGGCTGAGTTCGACGATACCGACGAGGATGAATAGAAAATTGATGGTGAGGGTGCCGGTGATGGTGGGGAGACTGACTCGGAAGCAGGCGGCGAGGATGGCCAGGGTGGCGTGGCAGAGGAATTTGAGAAAATCGGACGAATGGAAGGGAAAGA
>JANODS010000315.1:0-2432 GCA_031412835.1 Acidobacteriota bacterium
CGTAATGAAAATCGTGTTCGCGCTTAGAGGCTTCCAAAACATCTTCGTCAACGTCGACAAATACTCCAACGAATCGTCGAGCGTAGTATTCGTCAGATCGACTGTAAAGTTCTTCGATGGCATCTGCATTTCCGGATCGAACACCACGTTGATCCCTGTCAGCTTGCCCAGCGTCTCATAAAGAACCTTCACGTTCTGGTTATTCATCTTCAGCGACGTTACCTGCCGCGACAGCGGCTTCAACTCCGGCGCGCCCTGAATCTGCCCAATCTTCTGCTCGCTCTCCCGCCGCGCTGATTGCACCGGCGTCAGCCCCCGCTCCTCCGGCCCCAGCTTCACGCCCTTCCGCCGCTCGGCATCCAGCAGCGCCTTCGTTCGCTTAATCTCCTGAATCGCAATCGCGCTCGATGGGTCCGTCATAAACGCCCGCTCGAACTCCGTCAGCGCCTCTTCCAGCTTCCCTTCCTGCCGCAATTTCTGCGCACGATCGATCCGCCGCGCTCCGGCCTCAAACCGCATCCGCCGCTGGCCTATCTGATAGGTCGTATCCGTCGGGTCTTCCCGAATCGCGTTTTCATACTCTTCAAACGCCTTTTCCCAGTCGCCCGAATACTCGGCTTTCTTCGCCGCGGCATAGAATTTGTCGCCCTTCCGTGACCGTGCCTCCGCCGCCGGTGGCTGCAGCAAAGTCAACACGAGCATCCAAGCGATCGTCTGTCCGACAGTTAAACTATTGAATCCAATCATTTTAAGGGTCAGGCATGGTACACTCAAAGATTCCGCTGACGCGGAGGGACCTCTGCCTATAAACCCTTGACGTTTCAGGCACTCCCCGCGTTGAGGACAAAACGTGGCCACCCCGAAATCCGATTCCGGCATCAAAATCATCGCCGACAACCGCCAAGCCGGTTACAACTACTTCCTCCTCGATCGATGGGAAGCTGGTGTCGTGCTCTCAGGCACGGAAGTCAAAGCCGCCCGTGGCGGTAAGGTTCAGCTCAAGGACGCCTTCGCCGAAGTCCGCGATAACGAATGCTGGGTCGTCAACGCCCACATCTCGGAATATTCCCATGGCAACCTGGCCAACCACGTGCCGATGCGGAAGCGGAAACTTCTCCTTCACCGGCGCGAAATCGATAAACTTCGTGGCCAGACTCGCGAAAAAGGCCTCTCCATTATCGTCACCAAAATGTACTTCAAGGGTGGCAAAATCAAGGTCGAAATCGCCCTCGCCAAGGGCAAAAAGCTACACGACAAACGCGATACCGAACGCACCCGCGAACAAAATAACGAAGCGCGCGCCGCTATGAAAGAATCGCAAAAAGGCCGAACATGAACGTAACTTTTCTATCCACCCCCGCCGCCGCCGTCGAAGCCGACGCGCTCCTCCTCCTCCACTTCGAAGCCGAAGGCCGCCCCGCCATCGCCTCTTTCGAAGCCGCCGATCAAGCCACCGCCGGCTGGCTCTCCGAACTCGAATCCTCCGGCGAAGCCAAAGGCAAAATCTTCGACCTCCCCATCCTCCACCGCCCCGTCGGCTTCGCCGCCAAGCGCCTCGTCGCCCTCGGAGCCGGCCCCGCGGCCACGTTCACCCCCGTAGTCCTCCGCCGGATTACCGGTGCCGCCATCCGCGCCCTCAAAGCCAAAGGCGTCACCTCCATCGCGCTCTTCATTGACCATCCCCACGCCGAAGCCGCCCTCGCCACCGCTGCCGTCGAAGGCGCCGTCCTCGGCAATTTCGAAGTGGATGTTCACAAGTCGAAAAGCAAGGCGACCGACCTCGCCTCCTTCCACCTCGTCTCCCCGGAAGATCTCGCCGCCGCCGTGGCCCACGGCGAAACCATCGCCAAAGCCCAAAACTTCACCCGCGATCTCGTCAACGAACCCGGCAACCTCCTCCCGCCCCTCGCCCTCGCCGCTCGCGCCCAAAAAATGGCCGTCGAGTTCGGCCTCGATTGCGAAATCCTCGATGAAGACCGCATGCGCCAACTCGGCATGGGTTCGCTTCTCTGTGTCTCCATGGGCTCGGCCGAACCGCCGGCCATGATCATCCTCCGCTACACCCCGCCGACTCCCTCCAAAGACCACCTCTGCCTCATCGGCAAAGGCGTCACCTTCGACACCGGCGGCGTCTCCATCAAGCCCGCCGACGGCATGGAGAAAATGAAGTACGACATGGCCGGCGGCGCAGCCGTCATCGGTGCCATGCAAGCCCTCGCCCAGCTCAAGCCCGGCGTCGCCGTCACCGCCATCATCCCCACCGTCGAAAACATGTGCGGCAGCCGCTCCGTCCGCCCCGGCGACATCGTCACCTCCCTCAGCGGCAAAACCATTGAAGTTCTCAACACCGACGCCGAAGGCCGCCTCATCCTCGTCGACGCCATTGAATACGCTCGCCGTCTCGGTGTCACCCACATCGTCGACGCCGCCAC
>JANODS010000316.1:0-3351 GCA_031412835.1 Acidobacteriota bacterium
CCCGGGCGGTTTCGAGGAGGGCGGGGGTGGGATCGAGACCAGTGACGGCAACGCCGTGGGGACTGAGCATGCGGCAGAAGCGGCCTTCGCCGCAGCCGATGTCGAGGGCGTTTTGGGGAGAGCGCTTGAGGGCGCGGGGGAGCATGACAGGGTCAAGGACGTAGCGGCGCCCGAAATCGCCCTTTTCGCCTTGATCGGTGATCCATGCTTGCGCGGAATTCTGCCAGCCGTTGTCCATATGCCCCTATTTTACTGGTTTGGTGGGGCTTGACACGGCGATGTGTCTAGTGTATTAATCGTAGTAATACAATGGAGCTTACGCTTGATCCCTCCGGGGCGACGCCGATTTACCAGCAGATTGCGGAACAGATTCAGCGGCGGATTGCGCTGGGCGCTTTGCAGCCGGGCGATCCGTTGCCTTCGGTGCGGCAACTGGCGTTGGAGTTGACGATAAATCCGAACACGGTGGCGCGGGCGTATCTGGAACTGGAGTACCAGGGGATTTTGGATAAGCGGCAGGGGCAGGGCACGTTTGTGAGCGCGACGGCGATGGAGGCGGCGCGGCGGGAGGGAGAGCGGGTGGTGGGAGCGTTGCTGCAGCGGGCGGTGACGGAGGCGAGTACGTTTGGGATGAGTCGGCGGGCGGTAGAAGCGCTGTTTCGGGAGAGTGTACGGGCGCAGTTCGAGAGCGGGGTGAAGCTGTGAACCCGATTGCGGTGGAGAATTTGAGCCGGTCGTTTGGGGCTTTGCGGGCGGTGGACGGGGTGTCTTTCGACGTGCGGGGCGGGACGGTTTTGGGGTTGTTGGGCCGGAACGGGGCGGGCAAATCGACGGTCGTGAGAATGCTGGCCGGGCATCTGGCGCCGAGCGCGGGAAGGGCGACGGTGGTGGGTTACGATGTCGCGAGCCGGGTGCCGGCGCGGTGGCAACGGATGGGCTATGTGGCGCAGACGCGGCATTTGCCGGAGTGGATGACGGGGGCTGAGTGTCTGGAGTTTGCGCAATCGTTTCGGCCGCGGTGGGACCGAGCGTTTGTGGCGGGGTTGGGGCGGCGGTTGGAGGTTCCGTTGCGGCAGCGGGTGGGGACTTTGTCGCGGGGTCACTACGTGCGGTTGCAGACTTGTATCGCATTGGGGCATCGTCCGGAGTTGGTTTTGCTGGACGAACCGACGGCGGGGTTGGACCTGGAGGGGCGGCGGGAGTTGTTGGCGATTCTGATTGAGGAGATTGGGCGGGCGGAGTGCGCGGTGGTAATGGCGTCGCATCTGGTGGAGGATTTGGAGCGGATGGCGGATACGGTAGCGATCCTGGAGGCCGGGCGGATTGTGGTTTGTGGACCGCCGGAGGAGTTGCAGCGGTCGCGGTGCCGGATTGCGCTGCCGGCGGCGGCGGGGGAGATGAGCGGGGTGCCGGGATTGGTGGAGTGGAAGCGGGATGGGGGGGTGGCGATTGCGATTACGAATGAGCCGGAGGACGCGCTGGCGTATCTGCGGGCGCGGGGTTTGGATACGGCAGTTTGCACCGTTCCTTCGATGGAACAGGTATTTTTCGATTTGATTCCAAGGAGTTCCTTATGATTACGACGATCGCGCGGAAGGAGTGGCGAGAGCACCGGGGGCGGTATCTGGCTTATTGGCTGGTGCTGAACGCGCCGATTCTGTTGTTGGCGCTGATGATGGCGGTGAGTCAGGAGGCGCGAGTTCCATTTGCTGGGCTGACGGACGCGACGCTACTGCGGCATTTGCCGTTGGCCTTGGTGGAGTCGCTGGCGGTGGCTTCGATTTTCCTTTTTGTTACGGGCTATTTGGCGGTGCCGATGTTTAACCGGCAGGCGGAGGCGGGGGCGGTTTTCTTTCTGCATGAACAGCCGATTTCGCGGCGGCGGTATGCGGTGGCCAAATTAGTGGTGGGCGGGCTGCAAGTGGTGGCCGCGGTGGTATTCGCGGTGCTGTTCGCCGTGGTGGTGGCTTGGGGGTTGATGCTGGCGGGAGGCAAGGTGAGTTGGGATGGGTCCGGCACTTACTTCTGGCTGGTTTTTGCGGCGGCGTTGCGGGCTTGCGTTTGGGCGGCGCTGCTGTCGGTAGCGGTGTTTACGGGTGCGGCGCTGATTTCGGCGGTGTCGCCGCGATGGTGGATGGCCGGGGTGGGGGTGCTGGTTTTCGTGGCGGCGGGGCTGATTCTATCGGGGGGCTTATTCGACTTTACGCCAGACAATATTGGAGCGGATACGTTGAGCATCGGAGTAGATTTTCACTTCGGAGAGAGCAAACCTTGGATTACGATGAGCCGAGCGCTGCAGGTGGACGAGGTGCGGGCGTTCGCTCCGTGGAAGCCGATTCCGCTGCTGGTGGCGGCTGGGTTGACGCTGCTTTTCTCCTGGCTGCTGCAGTTGGTTTATCAGCGGGGGGATGTGGCATCAGCCCTTGGGGAGTAGGGAGACGTGAGCGGAGACGATCCGCCAGCCGATAGGAAAACGAACCCAGACTTGGCTTTGGCGGCCGCAGACGGGGCCGTTGGGGGTTTCGCGTTCGAACTCCAGCGTGATGCTGGCGAAGTCCTGGCCGAAGCTGACGATTTCGAGGCGCTTGACGGTGCGGGCCAGGTTCGAGGCCGGGCGGCTTTTGCGGAAGGCTTCAAGCTCTTCGTGGCCGTAGAGGTTTTCGGCGACGCCGAAGCGCATGACTTCGGGGGCGGCCCAGAACATGGCGACCAGCGTATCGACATCGTTTGTGACGAGGGCTTGTTCGTAGCGGGGGTAGAGGGCTTGGAGTTCGGCGAGGACGTCGGGTTGGTTGATGATCATGCGGGGAAGAGTTGGCGGGGCGGCAGGATTTTTTTATTGATGGACGCGCTGACGGTGTAGACGGGTTCGTTGACGACCTGGCTGAGGCGGAGCTTGAGGGCGACGCTGCAGAGGACGTAAGCCTGGACGGGTTCGAAACCCCAGCGGCTGACGAGGAGATCGACCATGCGGCTGGTGGCGTTGCGGGCGGCGGCGACGACATCTTCACCGCATTCGACGACGACCCAAGCGTCGCCGTGGAGATCGGGGACGACGCCTTCGGTGGACTCGACGAGGGGGCCGGAGAGGGGTTGGTTTTTATGAAGCCGGAAGCGGAGGGTGGCGTCGAGGGGGCATTCGATGCCGTTGATGCAGACTTCGCCATCGCCTTGGGCGGCGTGGCCGTCGCCGCAACTGAAGAGGGCACCGGGGGTGAGGACGGGGAGGTAGAGTTTGGCACCGGCGCAGAGTTCGCGGACGTCGAGATTGCCGCCGAAGTTGCCGGGGGGGCGGGTGCGGAAGGCACCGGCTTCAGCGCGGGCGACGCCCATGACGCCGAAGAAGGGGCG
>JANODS010000317.1:0-2171 GCA_031412835.1 Acidobacteriota bacterium
GCCCGTCATTTCCACGGCCGTTTTCGTCCGGTTAGGCAGGGCGCGCCTCCGGGTAAAAGCTACGGAACAAAATGCATTTGGCTTCTTGCATGCGGCGCCCCGACTCGGTGTCGCTGATCCGCAGCGCTTCGGCCGCCAGCGCCGCCATCGTCTGACCGGGGCGGAGATGCTGAGCGGGGTCGGGGAGTTGTTGGAAGACCTCCCAAGGGGTGGCATACCGTTTGTAGACTCGCTTCTCCTTACCCTTGGTATCGGTGATGATATCGGCCTGGCCGCAAGGCCGGTGAAAGTTCAAGTAGGGGTTGAGGTGTTCGCGGTAAAAGTCATGAATGGGTGCGGCGTGCTCTGCCCCGATATGCAGATAGCCCATCTGCTTCCGGATCACGGCTCCGTTTTTGGCTTCCACCAATCCGTTGTCATTGGAACGTCGGGGACGCGACTTCGTTTGTTCAATCAGCAGTTTCTTCAACAAATCAGCCACGACATGGTTGATGAACTCGCTGCCGTTGTCGGAGTGGAAGTTCAACACCACGAAGGGGAATTGGGCCAGAATCGCCTGTAAAACCGGCATCAGCCACGCTTCGCTGATGTGGGAGGCCGCTCCCACCACCTGCCATTGCGTAACTTCATCGACGGCATTGATGTGATACACACCTTTGACTCCGTCTCGATCACCTTGGTGCACGGTGTCGATCCGCACAAAGCCCGGCTGGCCTTCCGGGGTCGGCTTGCGCCGTTCCCCGATCGAGACGGGCGTCGGGCTCGTGGCGGTGTAGTCGATGCGCTGCCGCCGGTAGCCCGCACTGTTTCGCAAATTGTACAGGTGCCCATTCGAGATCGCCGCCAGCCGTTTGCACTGCTGATTGCCGAACACCTCGTACTCTCGTTTCAAGATGGCGCAGGTCGCTGGTCCACTCAGCCGCCCGTGAGCCTGATCGACTTCGACCAGCGTTGCCACATCGGCTGTTGTGTAGCGCCGTCGAAACCGGCGTCGTCGATACACCGTTGGCTTGACCTCTTGCGTCTTCACAAATTTGTTGATCAGCCGCGTCAATTGCGCCCGGCTCAGCCCCGTCATCTTGGCGATGTAGCGTCGCACTAGGCCCTTGGTTTCGCGGCTCAGTTTGGGGTACCGCTGCTGCCTCAACGTCCGCTCCACCCAGGCGTAGATTGCGGCTCGCCCCTCGGCGTGGAAGTCCAACTCCTGGCTGCCTTCCAGAAAAGCCTGCATCTGCTCCAGGCTCGGATTCTCAGTCTGCTGCATTCGAATGAGCAATCCCCAGCTTGGCCCATCCGGACACCTTCAGGCTCATCTTGTGTTGGAATCGACCGGTTCTCCAGGCTCATCTTGTATTGGACAAGACTTATCCTCCGCTCAGCCGAGTCCCATCGTATACTTGTCTACGGTTCCGCTCCTAGCGAACCCAATAGACCCAGCCCGATCACCACTTAAGACAGACCTAAGATTCTGTCCAACGTTCGGGGTCCACTTCAAACATCTAACTGCACTACGCCTTCGATCTATGGTTCAGCACTGGCGGAAATCGCCAGGGCGAGGAGAGTTCATCGTACTCCGCTACGCTGACGGTAGTGTAGTGGGCTTCGAGGCGGATTGGTGGCGATTCCGACGAAGTCGAACACGATTCCGGAGGCAAGTCGAACAGGATTCCGGGCTGAAGTCGAACAGCGATCGGAGCGAAGCGACGCTGGTGTTCTAATTGTGGAATAAGTGTTCGGCTTCGTCAACGTGCCCAGCCATCGAAGCACCCTCCGGAGCGCAGCGGAGGCTGAAACGCCGGAGCCGGAAAGGGGTTCGGGGAAAGGGGCGCAGCCTCGTTCCCCGGTCAGCGCGTAGCAACCCCGGCAGAGCTCTACCAGCGACGGCACGAACCCGTGCCGGTGGTTGGTGCCTGGCTTCAACGGGTCCTGAATGGCTACTTCCAGTACCACACAGTTCCGACGAACCTGTTGCGATTGACTGGCTTTCGCGCCGAAGTCTGCCGCGCTTGGCGGCATGCTTTATTACGCAGAAGTCAACGGAGCCGGCTCTACTGGACCCGTTTCAATCGCCTCACCCGTAAGTACGCGCCGCCATGCCGCGTCCTGCATCCGTATCCCGAGGAACGCTTCTTCGCGTCACGACCTTAGGCAGGAGCCGTATGCGGTAACTC
>JANODS010000318.1:0-4362 GCA_031412835.1 Acidobacteriota bacterium
TGGATGGGCGGTGGTCCGCCGATCAAGAAAGGCCATGATCCGAAGGAAGAACGGATTCGGAATTGGTTCTTCTATCGAGAGCTTTCCGGCGATATGTTGATTGAACAGGACTGCCACAATATCGACGTTGTGAACTGGTTCATGGGGACGCATCCGGTGCGGGTTTCCGGCTTCGGGAGCCGTATGGAGAGGACGCAGATCGGGGATATTTACGACAGCTTGTCGCTGTCGTATCAGTACGAGAACGGGACGATTTTCAGCTTTACGGCGAACCAGTTTGGGAACCCGGGTTGGACGGACATTTCGGAGACGTTCGTCTGTGAGAAGGGCGTCGTGAACGTGGGGCGCAAGGGCTATAAGATTTATCGGCCGGGGAAGCCGGTGGAAGAAGTCGAGACCAAGTACGACATAACGGCGGACGGCGTGAACCAGTTTGTGGCCGGGGTGCGGGCCGGGCAGGTGGAGAATATGGCGCTGACGGGTGGTGAGAGCACGCTGACGGCGGTAATGGGTTTGATGGCTTGCACGTCGGGGCAGCCGATGACGTGGGAGAAGGTCAACCAAGCTTGAGTAAGTAGTAGAGCAGGGGCGCGGAGAGGAGGACCGAATCGGCTCGGTCGAGAACCCCTCCGTGCCCCTGAATCATTTGGCCCCAGTCTTTCAGGCCGCGTCGGCGTTTCATGCCGGAGAGGATGAGGCCGCCGACAACGCCGGCGCTGGCGATGGCGACGGCGAGTAGAGCGGCGACGAGGCGGGGGAAGGGCGTGAGCCAGGGCACGAGCGCGCCGAGGGCGGCGGAGAGCGCGAGGCCGCCGAGGAGGCCTTCGACGGTTTTGTTGGGTGAGATGGTGGGGGCCAAGCGGTGACGGCCAAATGCCTTGCCGCAGAGGAACTGGAAGACGTCGCTGGCTTGGGTGATGAGGATGAGGAAGACCATCAGGAGCGGCGGTAGGGCGGGGATGTGGGCCGGGCCGGCGACGGCGAGGAGGAGGGCCCAGCGTTGGCGGGGGGCGAGCAGGGCGGGGAGGACGACGGCGGGCGGGAGGCCGGCGAGGACGACGCCGTATTGCGCGGCGACTAGAAGTGCCGTGAGCGGGGTGAGCGCGTTGAACTCCCGGAGGGCCTGGAGCGAGAGGAGGACGAAGAATGCGTAGACCGCGACGGGGCCGGCGAGGAGGCCGAGGCCCATCAGGGTGATCATGATCCACCAGCCGCGGATGCGGGCGTTGATGTGCGCGCCGGCGGGGCGGAGGTAGCAGAGGGCGGAGGCGAGGATAAGGGCGGCGTAGAGCCCGCCAAAGATCCAGCCGGCGGCGGGCCAGAGGTTCATTGGAGAAGCCCTTGGAGACGGAGGAGAAATTCGTGTTTGGGTTCGTTTGGTAAAAGTTGGGTGGAGGGGCGAAAGTGGACGGTCCAGCCGGTGGCGCGGTGGTGGATGCGGATGGGGAAGAGCAGGGAGTTTGGGCGTTGGCGGGCCAGGTGGTAGATGCCGCCGCGGAAGGGTTGGAGCGCGCGTCCGTCGCCCCGGGTTCCTTCGGGGAAGAGCAGGAGGCCGTGGCCGCGGTCGAGAGCGGAGAGCATGGGGGCGAGGGGGTCGTGGGTTCGATCAACGTGGGAACGGTCGAGGAGGACGGCGTCAAAGATGGTGACAGCGAGGAAGCGGCGGAAGGCGCTGACGGCCCAATAGTCGGCGGCGGCGACGGGATGGGTGGGTCGGGGGAGCCCAGCGCGGAGAACGGCGAAGTCGAAGTGGCTGGCGTGGTTGGAGAAAAAGATGTGAGGGCCGGGGGCGGGGGCGGGGGTATCGCGACGGATGCGGGAGAGTGTGAGAATGCGTGCCCCGAGGCCGATGCCAGCTGCGATCATTTCCGTTGGTTACCCGAACCAGCCTAACGCCAACAGGATAGCTTGGAGGGCGAAGGCGGCGACTTGGAGCTTCCAAAGGTGGAGGGATGCTCGGGTGCGATCGTCGAGGGACCGGGGCGTCGTCGAGCGTCGGAGGCCGAAGCGGACGAGCCACTCGTCGAGGGCGTCTTCGTGGCCGGCGAGGTCAGCGAGGAGCCCGGCGTCGATGGCGACGCGGAGTGCTATATAGCAATGCAGGAGCCAAGCGAGGAGGCTGGCGGTGAGGGCCCAGCGGCCGGTGGAGAACCAGCCGAGGCCGGCGATGAGCGCGAGGACGTGGCCGGCTTGGGCGATGATGGCACCGGAGCGGAGCACGCTGGCGGCGAAGTTCATTGGAGGTCTGCCCAATCTTCGAGGCGTTGGCGGTGGCCGGCGTGGAGGTAGACTTGGGGCCGTTTGGCGCGGATGAGTGCTAGGGCGGCGTCGACGGTGGCGGCGCGACCGGTGGCGATGAGCCAGGCGGCGACGGAGATGGCGCTGCGGGAGCGACCGAGGGCGCAGAAGACGAGGGTGGGGCGAGGCATGGCTTCGATCGCGTTGACGGCGCGGCGGAGTTGATCGAGCGAGGGGACGACGAGATCGAGCATGGGGACGTTGCGGTATTCGGATTTGCGGGGGGTGACGGGGAGTTCGGCGGTGACATCGACGAGGGCACCGTCCCATTGGCCACGGCGGGGGCAGCGGCCGAGCCAGACGCCGTCGGCGATTTCCTGGGCCATGACTTCGCGACGGGTGAAGGCCCAGGAGTTGAGCTTGGCGAACCAGCGATGAGGGAAGAGGAGCCAGAAGGCGACCTTGCTGCCTTTGCGGAAGAGCATGGGATCGCCGACGGCGTAAATGCCGGCGACGAGGAGCCAAGCAGCGGCGGCCCACCAAGCCCACCAGCCGGCGAAGACGAAGATGGCGGCACCGGCCAGATAGAGCAGCGCGAGTTTATCGCTGGGGGTGCGGACGGGGGACGGCCGGGGCGGGATGAGCCAGAGGCAGAAGAGGCCGACCCAGAGGCCGGCGGGAAGATCGATGAAATGGTGCTGATAGGTGGTGAGGGTGGAGAGGGCGGCGAGGGTGAGCCAGGCGGTGACCCAGCGGGAGCGGTAGCGGGCGGCGAGGATGACGGCGAGGCTGACGTGGAGCGAGGGGGATTGGTTATAAGGCAGGTCGAAGCTGTGCAGTTGCGCAAAGAGCCATCCGAGGCCGCCGCTAACGGCGGGGACGGTGAAGGCGAATTTGAGAGGGAAGAGGAGGAAGCCGACGAGGGAGACGAGTTGGGCGGTGAGGAGGCGGAGGCCGTGTTGGTCGAGTTCTTCTTTCGTGGCGGGGAGGAAGAAGGAGGCGGCGTAGAGGAGGTCAGAGGACCAATAGGGAATGATGGTCCAGGCCAGGAAGGGGATGTGATGTTCCCAGGGGAAGACAAAGCTGGCGACGGGTTCGCGGAGGCTGGTGACCCAGTTCGCGAAGCCGTAGCTGAGGAAGAAAAATGGCCCGAGGAAAGCCAGCCAGAGGAAGGCTCGAATCACATGGAATTCCTTTTCGCTAGGGAGACGGTGAAGATGCCGAAGTCGTCGATGAGCTGGTCGACTTTGGTAAAGCCGGCGGATTCGACGAGTTGATCGAGTTCGGCTTGGGTACGTCGGCGCATGACCCAGGCGGCACCACCGCGGTGGCTGGGCAGGGTGCGGGCGATCATTTCGAGCTGAGGGTGCCAGGGTTGGCCGGTGTAGAGGAGGTAGCCGCCGGGTTCGACGGCGGAGGCGACGCCGAGCAGGGCGCGGCGGACGGGTTCGTTATCGGGGAAGAGTTCGAAGAGGCCGGAGACGATGGCGGCGTTGTGATGGAGGCCGTCGTAGGTAGCGGCATCGAAGGCGTCGGCTTGCTCGAAACGGACGCGGGTGGAGAGGCCGCGGGAAGCGATGAGTTCGCGGCCGGCTGCGACGTTGGCGGGGTCGAAATCGCGGAGGAGGGCGGTCGAGTTTTGAGGGAGTGCGTCGAGGACGTAGCGGCCGTGGCCGGCGGCGATGTCGAGCAGGTTCAGTGGGCGTTCGGTGGCGATACGGGCGAGGAGTTTTTCGATGTGCGTTTTGCGGATGCGGATGCCGCGCCAGCCGATGGCGTTGAGGTAGCCGTAATCGACCATGGTGCCGATGGGGGTGAAGCCGGAGGGCTGGTTGCGATAGACGTAATCGAGCGAAGCGCCGGAATCGAAGCCGGAGCGGAGGCCGAGACGGATGCCGGCGGAGAGGCGGCCGCCGGTGCGCATGCTGAGTTTGGTGCCGAGGAAGCGGAGGGGCTTTTTCTCGGAGTGGGCGTCGAATTCGGCGCGGGTGAAGCCGCGCTTGTCGGCGCTGAGGAGGGAGAGTTGCTCGGGGGGCGCGGCGAAGATGCGATTGAGGAAGCCGCGGGCTTTCGAGAGGGCTTGGGCGCGATCTTTTTCGCCGAGGGTCTCGTGGATGGAGTCGG
>JANODS010000319.1:0-5454 GCA_031412835.1 Acidobacteriota bacterium
CTCACGATCATTGGCCTCGACGAATCGAACGTTTGCGTCGGGGATACATGGCGGATTGGAGCGCAGGTTGTGGTGCAGGTATCGCAACCCCGGCAGCCGTGCTGGAAGCAGGCGAAGCGTTGGGGCATCAAGGATCTGGTCGTGCGGATTCTCGACACTGGCCGGACCGGGTGGTATCTCCGCGTGTTGAGCGAAGGTGCTGTTTCGCCGGGCGACGAGCTGACGCTGGTTGCCCGACCCCATCCCGATTGGACCGTTGCTCGCGCCAATCAGGTGATGCATTTCGATAGAACGGACCCGGATCTGGCCCGAGAGTTGGCCGCGCTGCCCGAGCTTTCGGAGAGTTGGCAACGCGGCATGGCCCGGCGGTTCTAGCTATTTCTTCGTAAACAGCCGCTTGGGGATCATCGCGTGGACGCCTTTGTTGCCATCGACGAGCTGCGTGATGTGCAGATCCACGCCGACGCTGACCAGCATGTAGGCGTCTTCCTTGCTCAGGTCCTTTTCTTTCACTAGGAACTCCACCGCCTGCTGCACGGCTAGCTTGGTCGCTTTGTCGAGGCTCTCATCGAAGCCCATCGCGATGAAGTGCGTCGGCGTCTCGCCTCGGGGCCAAATCAGCTTCTTGTCTTTACGCACGACAAATCGAAAGGTTCCTTGCAGGGACGTTTCCAGCCCGGTGACGTCCACTTCGCCGTCTCCCTGCGCCGCGTGGCCGTCGCCAACTTGAAAGAGCGCCCCTTTCACGTGGACCGGGATGAAAACCGTCGTCCCCGCCACCAACTCGCGGTTGTCCATGTTGCCCGCGTGGATGCCGGGTGCGCGGCTGCTGATCTTGCCCGTGGCCTCCGTTGGTGCCACGCCCATGCTGCCGAAGAACGGCCGCAGGGGTACTTCCACTCCCGCGCTAAACCTACCAACCATCTTCTCCCGGTCGAGTGCGATCAAGCGTCGCTTCCCGATGGTGAACTCGTCGGCCAACACGCCGGCCGCCCCCATCGCGTTGTACGAGTACGGCACGGTCATTTTCACATCAAGAATCTGGACTTCGAGGACGTCGCCCGGCTCAGCGCCTTCGACGAAAATCGGGCCTGTTAGAAAATGGCCTCGTGCTTCGGGCTTCGCTTTCACTACCGCCCGCAGTTCTGGCTGCACCTCGGCCGGAGGTACGCCCGCGGCTTCGAGAGCCTGGGGCGACGCGACACCGAGCGTATCCACGACCACGGTGTCACCGGACGCAATCCGCAGAGCCGGGGCGCTCCGCGGATCGTAGTAGCCGACGATGACCGTCTCGGGCGTCACCTTCAGTTGGTGCTTTGTCTCCGCCCATAGGCTGAGGCCGAACAAGATTCCGAATGCAATGCGCATTCGAATAGGGTAGCGGAATCCGCTACTGATTCACGCCGCTGGCCAGGAAGCCGCCGTCGACCGCCAGGCATTGGCCGGTGATGTAGCTGGCCGCGTCGGACGCCAGCAGCAACGCGGCTCCCAATAGCTCCTCGCGCTGGCCAAAGCGCTTCATCGGGGTTCGCATCAGGAACTCCTTGCCGCGTTCGGTTCCATCCAGCAGGGCCGCGTTCAGCTCCGTCCGGAACACGCCGGGCGCGATTGCGTTTACGTTGATGCCTTCCTTGGCCCACTCCACGGCCAGTTGCCGGGTCAATTGCAAGACCGCCGCTTTCGATGTCGCATAGGCCGTCACTTCGAGCAGACCGACGTATGAACTCAGCGACGCGATGTTGATCACCCGACCTTTTCCGTTCGCCTTCAACGCTTCGTAAAAGCTTTGGCACGCACGCAGCGTTCCGGTGACGTTCACGTCCATCAACCGGTTCCATTCGGCCTCTTCGACGAGCGCCGTCTTCTTCCGAAAGGTCATTCCGGCGACGTTCAGCAGGATGTCCACGCGGCCAAACTTTGCGAGCACCGCATCGCGCAGCGCGTCAATGGACTCCCGCTTTTGTACGTCGCAAGCCTGCCGCAGGGTCTGGCCGCCGGCGGCTTGAATCGCGTCGCATACTGCGTTCAACTCTGCTTCCCGCCGACCGGTCGGCACCACGGTCGCTCCGGCTTCGGCCAGCCCTTGCGAAAGCACCGCGCCGATTCCCGAGGTCCCGCCCATCACGACCGCTACGCGGCCCGTCAAATCCATAAAATTCTTTGCCATGACTATGCAAGCAGTATACCCCTTGACTCCGTCGTTGCTTTACCCTAGACTTCTACCCTAGAAGGCTATGGTAATGCCACCGCTTGAACTCCTCATCCTAAAAACTCTTGCGCGTAGCGCCAATCATGGTTTTGGCATCACGCTCCACATCCAGGAAGCCTCGGCGGGGCTGTTGTCCATTGAGGAAGGCTCGCTCTATCCTGCCCTGCACCGCCTGGAACGCGATGGTTTCCTGACGAGCGAATGGAGCGTCACCGCCAACGCGCGCAAGGCGAAGTTCTACAAGCTTACGGCATCGGGTAAGAAGCGTCTCGCCGCTGCGGAACAAGCCTGGCTACAAACGGCTAAGGGCATGGCCAGACTGCTGAGGTTCGCCTGATGAAGGACCACGAAGACGACTGGAAAGAAGAGCTCGAATCTCACCTCAATCTTCGGGCCGACCATGGCGCGAGCCGGGAAGAGGCCCGCCGCCGCTTTGGCAACCGGCTACAAATTTCGGAGGCGGTCCGCGCGGTCCACGTGCCTGTTTATCTCGATCAACTGTTCCAGGATCTCCGCTATGCCGCCCGCGGATTCTCGAAATCGCCGCTCTTCACCGCGGCGGCCGTCCTCACAATCGCTCTCGGTCTCGGCGCTTCCACAGCCGTCTTCTCCGTTGTTGATCGGATTCTTTTTCGGCCGCCTCCCTACGCCCAACCCGACCGCCTCGTGTGGCTCGGCATGGCTGCGCCGATTGAGGCCAATGAGTTTCTGCTCAGTCCCGACTATCTTTCGTGGAAGAAATCACAGACCGTTTTCACGCACCTGACGGCCACACGCGGCAACACCGATTGCGACCTCACCGCGGACAATCCGGTTCGCCTCCGCTGCGCTCAAGTCGACGACAACTTTCTTTCGACCCTCGGGGTGCAGCCGCTGCTTGGGCGCGACCTCGCCGAATCCGACAACGCCGAAACCGCCCTCATCTCCTATCGCCTCTGGCAAACCCGCTACGCCGCCAACCCGGCTCTGCTGGACACAACGATCGAAATCAATCGAAAGCCGGTGCGGATTGTCGGAGTGTTGCCGCCGAGCTTTGAACTTCCCACGCTTCAGCCCTTCGACTTCCTGCAGCGGATGCAGATCCGCAATGCCCAGCAGCAAAATGGCGCGATGTTCTTTCTGACGGCCTTCGCCCGGCTTCGTCCTGGCCAAACTCCAGCGCAGGCGCACGCTCAGTTGCAACCGCTCTTTGCAGAGGCTCTTAAAGGCGTCCCTCCACAATTCCGCAAGGAAGTTACGTTGCGGGTGTTCAGTCTTCACGACCGCCAGGTTCGCGATGCGCGCCAGTCCGCACTGCTGCTCCTCGCCGCCGTTTGCCTGGTCCTTTTCATTGCTTGCGCCAATGTTGCTAACTTGCTCCTCGCTCGGGCTCACGCCCGCCAGCGGGAATGGTCTATCCGGCAAGCGATTGGTGCCAGCCGCGCGCGCCTGCTGCGGCAATCGCTCGCGGAAAGCTTGTTTCTCGCGACGGTCGGGGCCGTGCTGGGTTTAGGCCTCGCCGCCGCGCTGCTCCAGACCTTCGTTCTGCTGGCCCCCGCCGGTCTCCCGCGAATCGCCGAGGCCAGTCTCGACGTTCGCGTCTTGGGTGCGGCCGGACTCCTCACTGTAGGTTGTACCTTCCTTTTCGGTCTCGCGCCCTTCGCCCCGCAACGTAGCCGATGGTTTCGTCCGGGATTGGTGATTGCACAAATCGCTCTCACATTTGTACTTCTCTCCTCCGCCGCCACGTTCCTTCAAACCCTGATCACCCAACTGCAAACCCCGCTTGGGATGCGTCCCGAACAGACGCTGATTGCCGAGATCAGCCTTCACCGCGAGCGGTACGCGGACCGGGCGCAGCAACTCCAGTTCTTTGAGGCCCTCGAGGAGCGTTTGCGTCTTATACCCGGTGTGCAAGCGGTTGCGGTAGCGGACGCGGTTCCGCCGGAAGGCCGCATGATGACCACCATCTATTCCACCCTCCAGGTAGAAGGCCGGCCGGCTAATACTGGCTCTCCGACTGGTGGCATGGTGGTCCACCGTCAGGTCACGCCGGACTACTTTTCCATCCTCGGGATCAAGACCATCCAAGGCCGAGTCTTTACGGAAGAAGACCGCAATGGTCCCGAGGACGTCGTTCTGATCAGCGAGTCACTCGCGCGGCGTCTGTTTCCGAACCAGAGTCCCATCGGCCAGCGCATGCGCGCTTTCGACAGCCCCTACCGTCCGATTCTTGGTGTCGTCGCAGACGTCAAAAACGCTGGACTCACCGGTAAGGACGACCCCGAATACTATGAGCTTCGCCGCCATCATCCCTCGTCTGGCCGCGCATTTTCCTACTTCCTGATCCACGCAGCGGCCGACCCGGCCTCCCTTGGTCCTGTCGTTCGGGCCGAGGTTCAGGCGCTCGACCCTCGCCTCCCTGTCGAGACGTTCCCTCTTGCGCGGAAGGTTGCTGGACTCACGGCGCGTCCGCGCTTCCAGTCGGCCCTGCTCGGGGGCTTCGCCCTTGCCGGGCTAGCTTTGGCCGCCATCGGCCTCTATGGCGTCCTCGCTTTCCTCGTCGCCCGCCGGACCAAGGAGATCGGCGTCCGCATGGCGCTTGGAGCCACCCCCGCGCAGGTCCGGCAGCTCGTCCTCCGCCAAGCGCTCGTTTGGACCGCCCTTGGTCTTGCCCTCGGCCTGAGCGCTACGTACGCCGCCAAATTCCAACAGGGAAGCGCCCCGGCTGTCGCCGTCCTCGCGGTAACCGCCTTCCTTGCCGCTTGGATCCCCAGCGCCCGCGCCGCCCGGGTCGACCCGGCCTCTGCTCTCCGTTGGGAGTAACTTCGCGGAGAATCTTCGGCGATCCGGGGCACTCTCCCGAGAGATCGCTCCATGCCCCAGAACCTCGACGTCACTCTGAAAGCCCTCTTCATCCGTTCCACCGGAATCTTTGCGCGCCTACTGTTCGGAGAGGTCGTCTCTTGGCAAAATGTCGAACAGCCTACGGTGTCCAACCGGCGCGCCGACCTGCTCGCGCGCTGCGCCGACGGGCTGCTCCGCCACATTGAGATCCAGCTCCGCAACGATCTCTCCATTCCTTTTCGCATGGCCGAATACTATCTCGGCTTTTACCGGCTCCTCAACGAGCATGTCCTGCAGATCGTTTTGTATGTAGGGCGCGAACCCCTTCGCATGCCCACCGCGTTCCTCACTCCAACGATGCGACATGAGTACGTCATTCTGAATTTACGGGAGATGGACGGCGAGGCGCTGCTCGCCAG
>JANODS010000320.1:0-6923 GCA_031412835.1 Acidobacteriota bacterium
AGCCTTCAGCTTATGTGTGAACAGGGGGTGCGGAGTCGAACCGTTCGTGCCCGGCCGCATTTTACGGCTCTGCTTGGCTGACCTTGGCTTCGAACCGCAAAACACCGCTACCGACGAACCGTTTTCGGATTCATGGCCAACTTCTGCAAAAAAAGCGACAACATACGAAGTGTTTCTCCACATCGAAACCGTACTACTGGCCCGACACCGACGTCGACGAGAACAGTGTCCGCAAGAATTTCGGTATCCTCCGAAAACACCTGCGCCCGCACGTTGAAGAAGTTCCAATCGTCTCACTCGCCCCACTCGCGGCGACCAAACTACAGCCCAAACGCCGCCGTTCCGGATGTTTGGCGTACCTACTCAGCGGGGCGAACCGGGCGGATGAAATCAATCATCCGCCCAACGCGCTTTTCTAACTATTTCGCAAAACAGTAGAACCGCCCCGACCCGCCCGTCCCTACCAACTTCGCCTGGCTGCATCCCGAAGAAGCGTGCGCCGCGTTCCACGACGGTCCAATTTCGCCGCCGCCGTTCCGATCATGATGGCCCACCTGCGCCTTGCCCTCCGCCGCATTGCTCGTCCAGTTATTGCAGGTCCGGGGGTCGCTCGCCGGATACGCAGTGCCGTCCACCTTCGTTCCCGTCAGAATGTCATGCTGATTCGGCGTATCGCCCCGCCCCTTCACCCCTTCGCCGGTCTCCGTCAACGACGTCGTCTTCTTCAAATTGTTCCCTTCGCTATGCAAATCGGCAACGTCCTTGGCCATCAGTTCGCCCTTGACGTTGTACCACGGGCCCTTGCCAATCCGGTCCTTCGCGTTGACGGCCTTCTTGCCATTGATCGCCGATTGACTCAAGTAAGCCTTCCAGTTCTTCTTCTTCGAACCGGCCGCCTTGGCCAGCTTCTGGCAGATCTGGTCCGCCCCGGCTAAGCCGCCCAGGTTGGCCCCATCGCCTGACCCGGCGCTCGTAATAAAGAAGCTGAACTTACTGTCCGGGGTCTGCGCCGTGGCCGTCACAGTAGCCGCCGCCGCCAATAGAATCGCGCGAAAATGAGAATTGATTGTCATGAGTTTGTTCCTTTCGGTTTCTGTATGCTATCAGATCAAACCGACTCCCCCTGACCGCCCACGCCGGCGACTTCCCCGCCGAATCCTCCCGCGACCCAGCGCTAGTCTCCTGCCCGCCAGCGGGTTCCGAACTCGGTACCCCCCGACAAGAGTCACTCCCTTGACGTATTCCGCGCCGGATCCCAACCAGCAATCATCGGTCGAGGATCCGAGCACTAGAGTCCCGCGCCGGATCGAGAAATGCTTCTCCAAAGTCCGCAAAGCGGTGTAGCCCTGCCTCCAGAATCGCTTCATCGGGCACAATCGCCAGCGGCGTATAGCGAGGATGATGTGAGTCCGCGTATGGGTCATTCCGCGCCGCGTTGTAGCAACAAATCATCGACCAACGAGGATGCTCCGAGGTGTTCTGATCAGACCGATGCAGCAGATTCGGATGGAAGAAAAGGGCGTCGCCCGGTTCCATCTCGATGTGTTCGAGCGGAAGGCGAGTCAACACCGCGGCCACCCGCGCGGGGTCAGCGCCGGCCTGGTCTCCCGTCAGAATATGGTCCAGCCTTCCCAACTGATGGGAGTGCGGAATCACCTGCAGGCAGCCGTTCTCGCGGGTCGCCCGGTCAACGGCGATAAACACGCTCGTCAGCAACGGGAAAAGCACCGCGTTCTGATACCAATAGCCATAGTCCTGATGCCATGCCCACGCTCCGCCAACCCGGGCGTCCTTCATGATCATTTTCGAGTGGTAGTGGTAGACCTCTCCATCGAGCAGCGCGGCCGCTGAAGACACCACGGATGCCGACCGGGCGAACATGCCGTACAGCGAATCGCCCGGATGATTCCACAGCGAGAGTCGGACGGCACCCCCTTCGCCATCGGATCGCGAGAACGAATGTTCGTCCAGGGCGCGGTCTTCCTTCGCCGCACGCCGCAAAAGATCGATCTGCGCGCCGGAGAAGAAGCCGGGCGCGAGAACGTAACCTTGCTGATGGTACAACGAGACCTGTGTCGAAGAAAGAATCATCCTCGAAGAATGATACATTGCGAGGCATGAAGAATGTGAACGTGGCGATGCTCGGATCGGGGTTTGTGGCCGAATTCTACATGCAAGGCCTAACCAACGTCCCCGGCCAAACCGTCGTGGCCAACTACTCCCGAGAGTTGGGGAAAGCTGAGGCGTTCGCTAGCCGATGGGGAATCGCCGAACCTTGCGCGGATCTAGCCCAATTGATTGGCCGTGACGACATCGACCTGTTCATCATTGCGCTGCCCAACGATGCGCACTTGGCCGTATCCCTCGCCTTGGCGCAAGCCCGCCGAAACCAGGTCTGCACGAAGCCTTTGGGACGGAACGCATCCGAGGCGAAATTGATGTGGGACGCGGCCGTCGCCTCAGGAAAGTTACACGGCTACGCCGAGACCGAGGTGTTCGCTCCCTGCGTTGTGAAGGCGAGAGAAATGGTGGCCAGCGGGGGCATCGGGAAGGTGCTTTGGGTCCGCTCCCGCGAGTCCCATAGCGGTCCACACAGCGCCCATTTCTGGGACGTGGAAAAGACCGGCGGCGGTGCCATGAACGACCTCGGCTGCCACTGCATCGCGGCCGCCCGATACTTCTTCGGAAAGGAAGATCGCATCGAAAAGGTGATGGCCTGGGGAGCCCGGCTCGTCCATCACGACAAAACCGCCGGCGAGGACAATGCGATGTTACTGCTCCAGTTCGCCAGCGGCGGTCTCGGCCACTGCGAACTCTCCTGGACCACCAAAGGTGGCCTCGATCTGAGAAATGAAGTGCATGGCACCGAAGGATCTGTATTTACCGACGTCACCCGCGGTACACCGCTATCCGGGTTCTCAACCCGCGGCACCGGCTACGTCGTCGAAAAGGCGGATACCGATATCGGCTGGACCCGGCCCCTCCCCGAAGAAGCCTTCGCCTACGGCTACCAAGCCGAAATGAAACACTTCGTCGAGTGCGTCCGGGACGGCGTCGCACCCCGGGAAACCTACGAAGACGGTTACATCGTCAATCGTATCTTGGACGCCGGTTACGAAGCCATGCGCTCCGGCGGCTGGGTAATGGTCGAGTAATTACCAAACCGCCCGATGATAGTTAGCTCGAATCGTTTCATCGGCGGTAATGAGAGAGGCGCCCGGAGCGCAGCGGGCGTGGGCCACGATGAACCTGTCGAAGGCGTCACGAGTCCAGGATTCGTGGCAAGCCGCCCGCGTCACGCGCTCAAAGGGCAGCGGGCACACCTGCACATTGCATGCTGCTCAGGCCTAGAGGTTTTTACGTTCCCAATCTTTCTGCATCTCCAACTTCACCTTGCTCCAGTCTTCTTCGACACTTTCCCAAGTAACGCCCGGAGGAAGCGAAAACAACGGCTCAATTTGGGCGAGCCTAGCGAGTTTCGACGGCTTCTTCTCCGCCACCAGCTTTATCGTATTGCCTTTATGGACGAACTCCACTTTCTCCCCGCGCGCCGCCGCATCCGCCAACGCGAACAGGTTTTGCCCAGCCTTCGAGATTGTCATCGCCATACCCTGAAGCTAGCCTAACTTGTACAACTCCGCAACCCAACTTGTACAATAGCGTTCTAAACCGGAATCCCCAAATCCGCCGCCCCCAACGGCGACATCACCGCTTCTGGCGCGTACCGTTCAATCATCTCGCACGTCAATTGCGCCCGCCGCACTCGCTCTCGGCACAAGGCCAACACGGTCCCGTCCAAATGCGTCCCGCTCGGATACACGTCCGGCGAATTCCGCAACCCAAACTTCAAGTAAACCGGCGCCGCCACCCGAATCAACTCCGCCGCTTCATAATGCCGAATGAACCCACCAATCGTATCCGGCGCCTCGACGTAAAAGTCGATCGGCTTCGTAATCGCGGCGCGAATACTCGCAATCTGCGGTAGCGTCAAATCCGACGGAATGTTGATCGTGTCCGCCCCGTGCTCTTCCAGCAACCGCGCACTCGCCGGGTTCGCCGGTGCCATCATCACCGAAGTCTTGATGATCAACTCCGCGGGAAACTCGCCCTTTGCCCGCAGCTTAGCAATCACGTCCAGCGTGCCGATATCGCTCACCAATATACTGCGGAGCCCCGCCGCCACCCCTCGTCGAACATCTTCCAAACTCTGCGCGAGCTGATTCGAACCCCGCGCCGCCAATGCGAACGCCTTCCCCGTGGGAGAAACCGTCTGCCCCCCAATGTCCCACGCCGCGCGCGGCCCCAGAAACAGGTTCACTTCAATCTTTGCTTCCTTGCCGATCGCCAGCATGTCCCGCAACTCGTCGTTAGTCAACAGCATGATCCCGCTACCCTGCGAAACCCGATGCACGGGCACTCCCCGCTTCCGCGCTTCGTCCAAGACAGCCGCCAACGCCAGCGGCCCTTCCGTCGAAGGAATCTCAATCCGATACTGCCCGCCGTCCGGAAACCGGAGCAGGGAAGTAGGGGCCACCGCCGGGTCTTCGCCGGGCAGTCCAAGGGCGATCAAAGCTTCTTTACTAACTTGCATGGGACTCCGTAATCGTCAAACCGTCAATCGCGACGGCCGCGTGATAGATTTCGGCCGCGTGGCCGTGTAGCGCAAAAACGTCGCGGATCAACTCACAAACGCCTTCGCTGCCGCGTTCAAAAAATACCAGAATGGAAGGTCCAGCACCGGACAGCGCGCACCCCAACAGCCCCGGTGCCCGCAACTTCAATATCTCTTCCAGCCCGGGCACTAACTTCGCCCTGTAAGGCTGATGCATCCGGTCCTCCAACGCCGCCGGAAAGGCGCTCGCGTTCCCCGTCGCCAGCGCCGCAATCAACAGCGCGCTTCGCTGCACATTGAAAATGCAGTCAGCCTTGGAATACTCCGTCGGCAATGCCGCCCGCGCCTCCCGCGTCGGCAATACAAAATCCGGCACCACCACCGCCGCCCCGAACCGCTCCGGAATTTCCAATCGCACCGCCCGCGCTGCCCCGTTGCCGTCAATCGCGCTTGCCACAATCGATCCCAGCACGCACGCCGCTACGTTATCCGGATGTCCCTCCAACCGCGCCGCCTCGTCCAAAATCCTCGTGGTCGGCCAGCCCAAGCCCAACATTCGGTCAGCGATTACCACCCCCACCGTCAACGCGGCCGCGCTTGAACCCAACCCTTTCCCCAACGGAATGTCGTTGTCGATTTCGAGCCGAATCGGCGGCAGACTCATCCCTAAATCGTTCGCCACACGCTGTGCCGTCTGCCAGATGAAATTGTCCTCGCCAGTCGATATCGCCTCGGCGTCCCGACCCCGCGCTACAACCGACAAGCTCTCAGCCCGCTCAAACTTGCAAGTCAGATAGATGCCGAACGCCATGCCCAAGGCGTCGAAACCGGGCCCCAGGTTGGCGCTCGACGCCGGTACCTTGACTGTCCACATTGATTTAGCTAAGCACCACGCGCCGGTCTTCGCGGCACGACTGATAGACGCCCAAAACTAACTCCAACGCCTTCATTCCCTCTTCGCCCGACACCACCGGTGCCCGTCCCGTCTGGCACGCTTCGCCGAAATCCCGGAACTGCCGCTCAAACGGCGTCAGCGGAATCGCCATCGGGTCCGAAGCGCCCGACATCACCGAACTCTCCACCGGTGCCGGCGCGCCGACATCATCCTGCACATCCCAAGTTGTCAGCTTGTCTCCCGTCAACACCGCCGTACCCTTCGTCCCGTGGATCTCCACCCGCTCCGAATACCCTGGCCAAATCGCCGTCGATGCCTGAATAATCCCGGTCGCCCCACTCTGATATCGCATCATCGCGTTCACCACGTCTTCGGACTCGATCCGGTGCATCGCCCCCAACTGCCAAGTCCCCACCACGTCTTTCACCGGCCCCGCCAGCGACAACAAAATGTCCACCTGATGAATCGCTTGGTTGATCAACGCTCCGCCGCCTTCGACGTCCCACGCCCCTTTCACTGGCCGTGAATAATACTGCGCCGACCGATACCACTTCACGTACGCATCCGCCTGCAAAATCTTCCCCATTCGCCCATCCGCTATCGCTTTGGTCAAGAAAATCGTGGATTCATCGAATCGGTGCTGGCTCACTACGCCCAGCGTAATCCCGGCGCTCTTGGCGATCTCCACCATCTTCTGCGCCGTTTCCATGCTGATTGCCATCGGCTTCTGCACTAAAACGTGCTTCTTCGCCGCCGCGCACAACTCTACCGCCTGAAGCCGAAAACTCGGGAACGTACACACGTCCACGTAGTCCACTTTCGGATGCCGACAGACATCTTCGTAGTCGCGCACAAACTCGGCCCCGTTGGCTTCGGCAAACGCCTTGCCCCGCTCTTCGTTGCCGTTCGTACACACCGTAATCTCATACCCGATGGCCTTGTACGCCCGAGCGTGCATGTTGGCGATAGCGCCGGTTCCAATAATCCCTACTCGCAATGAATTCTCCTTGAACGCCTTAGTTTATCGTAGGCGCTCCCATTCAGGGGCGCAAAGATTTACATGCGTTGCAACATCTATTCCTCGCCGCGCATCGTCTTTCCAACATGACGAACCGAATCGCGAAAGGCGCTAACCTCCAAATGGGACTGAACTTCCGCCTCCACTACGGCTGGGACTTCGGATCTTCGCCCGCCGCCCCCCTCGGAATCGAAGCCCCGGACCGCGCCGCCCTCCTCGACGCTGACTTCGCCAAACTCGCCGCCTCCGGCTTCCGCGTCGTCCGCTGGTTCGTTTTTTGCGACGGTCGCAATGGCATCCGGTTCACCGGGGAGAAGCCTGCCGGCCTTGAGCCCTGCGTCGCCCCCGCTCTCCGCGAAGCCCTCGCCGCCGCCGCCCGCCACGGCATCTCCATCCTC
>JANODS010000321.1:0-8955 GCA_031412835.1 Acidobacteriota bacterium
AGCGCCGCCCCGGCCACCAAGCAGACGCGCAAGATGTTCAACGAAACCGTCTTTCGCAAAATGAAGAAGACGGCCATCTTCCTGGGCATGAGCCGTGGCGAACTGTTCGACGATATGGCGCTCGTAAAGGCCTTGAAAGAAGGCTGGATCGCCGGCGCCGGGCTGGATGTATTCCCGGTCGAGCCGCCCCCCGAGAACCACCCAATCTTCGATTGCAAGAACGTCGTGATGACGGCCCACACGAGCGGCTGGGGACCAGACCGCCAGCGGCGCCTCGTCGATCTCTTCGCCGAAAACATCCGCCGTTACGCCGCCGGAATGGAACTGATGAACGTGGTCAACAAGGCCGCCGGCTACTAACCCAACCCGTCCGCTAGCGAAGCCCATCCCGCGTCGCCCGCAGCGCCTGCGCCAACAAATAAACGTCCGCCGAATAGTACAGCCGGTCGATCCCCATCTCCCGCCACCGATCCGCCGCCTCCCCACTATTCGCAAACGCACTCACCGCAATCCCGGCCCCATGCGCCGCGTGAATCACCCGCTGCCCCGCGCCCAGCACCTCGGCATGCATCACGTCCCCCGGCCGCCCCAACGCCTGCGATAAATCGTACGGCCCAATGAACAGTTCGTCCACCCCCGTCAGACCCGCGATCGCGTCCACTTCCGCCAGCGCCCCCGCCGTCTCAATCTGTATCACCACCCGCACCGGCCGCCGCAAATACTCCTCCATCGGCAACAACGAATACCGCGCCGCCCGCACGAAGCCGTTCAAACCCCGCCGCCCCTCCGGATGAAATCGGCTCGCCGCCACCACCCCGGCCGCCTCCGCCGCGGACTGAATCTGCGGCACCAAAACCCCATCGGCCCCCGCATCCAGCGCACTCTGAATCAGCTCATTCCGCACCGCCGCCACCCGCACAATCGCTGGCACCCGCGCCGCCCGCAACAAGTCCGGCAACTGCGCCGACCCGATCGGCCCATGCTCAGTATCGATCACCACAAAATCCCATCCCGCCAAGCTCGCCATCTCCACCACATCGGCGCACGGAATCTCCAAAAATAAGCCGACCGGAATGCTCACTTCGCCTTCTTCGCCGGGCGCTTCCGCGGCGTGAAATGCCCCGCAATGTGCCGCTGCAACTCCCGGTAAATCTGGTCCGCCGGCTTGGCCGCATCCACCGTCACAAACCCATACCGCATCGACATCCGATCCAGCGCCCGAATCACCCGCGCCTGGTACCGCACGAAGCTTTCATACATGTCCGGGCCGAACCGCATGTCCATCCCGCTCTCCCAAAAATCGAACTGCCCCCGACCCATCACGGTCCGAGAAATCAGCGTCGGAACCTCCGCCCGCAAATAGTAAACCGCGTGCGGAACCAGAGCAAATCCGGCCACTTTCTCCAGCCACAAACTGTCTTCCCCGCGAGCAATCCCCCGCGCCATCAGCGAAAAAATATACCGGTCCGTGATCACCACAAACCCCGCCCGCAGCGCCGGAATAATCTCTTTCTCTAACCGATCCGCGAAGTCCGTCGCGTAGAACAGCGTCATTGTCACCGGCCCCAGCGTATGCCCCTCTTTCGCCTGCGCAATCCCCTTGCTCGCCAACGCGCTCCGCCCCATGCCCGTATCCAGCACCGCATGGCCCTGCTGCTCCAACCACGCCTTCAGCCGCGCCACCTGCGTACTCCGCCCCACCGCGTCCGGCCCCTCCACTACAATCAATTTGCCCTGCAGTTCCCCCACGTCCACCCCCGGCAGCGGCTCACTATAGAACTGTAGTGGTTGCTTCGAAAGCATGCGTCGTCCCCTCCTGATTCAAAATCTGGCCGCTCGCCACGGCGTCCCCCAGCCGCTCCATCACGATCCGCCTCATCTGCGCCTGCTGCTCTTCAATTGAGCCCGAAGCGTCGATAATATGAAAGCCCATCTCCTCCGCCATCGCATCATACTGCTCCAGAATCCGTCCCTGAAAAATGCGGAACGATTCCTCCTCCCGCTTCGCCAAATTCAAATCCATCCCGGCCTCATAATACTTAATCGAATCGCGCCCGCCCAGAATCCGACCCAGCGCCACCTCCAGCGGCACCCGAAAGTAGAACGCCAAATTCGGCTGAATCGCAAACCGGTACAAGTTGCGAACCCACCGCGGCGACACCCCCCGCACCACGTCGCGGGCAAAGGCCGTATACGCAAACCGATCCGCGCACACAATCGCCCCGGCCTTCAATAACGGAATAATGTACCGCTCCTGCCGATCCGCAAAGTCGGTCGCGTGGATCAAACTAAACGTCGTCGGCGTGAACATCATCTTCTTCTTCCCGCGCCGCGTCGTATCGCTCACAAGTGGCGACGAGTTCCATTCGCTGAACGCCACAGCCAACCCCTGCGAGCGCAACCACTGGCTCAGCAGCGCCAACTGCGTCGACTTCCCGGAGCCATCGATCCCCTCGACGATAATTAACTTGCCTTTGAAACGGTTCGGAGTGAGTTGAGTCATCGAAATTTCAAGTATAGCGAGCCGCCCGGTCGCTCTATCATGGAGGGATAGAATGCCTCGCTATGCAGCCGTTGATATCGGCAGTAACTCCACCCGTCTCGCGGTCGCCGAAGTCAATCCCGGTGAGCCGTGGAAGATGCTCGCCACCGACCGCGAAGTCACCCGCCTCGGCACCAGCGTCTTCACCGACGGTGCCATCTCCAAGCCCGCCATGGAGCTGCTCATCCGTACGCTCACCCGCTTCGCCGCCACCTACCACCGCCTCGGCGCCACCAGCGTTCGCGTCGTCGCCACCAGCGCCGTCCGCGACGCCCGCAATCAGGAAGATTTTATCTTCCGCGCCAGCCAAGCCATCGGCGCGCCCGTCGAAATCATCTCCGGTCTCGAAGAAGCCCGGCTCATCCACGCCGGCGTCCAAGCCAGTTGGCCCCATCCTGACGGCCGCCTCATGATCATCGACATCGGCGGCGGCAGCGCCGAAGTTATCGTCTCCGCCGACGGCAAACTGGAAAGCGCCATGTCCCGGCCTCTCGGCGCCGTTCGTCTGAAAGAGATGTTCCTGCTCAACGATCCGCCCGCCCCCGAGCAGCTCGAGCGCATGCACGCCTTCATCCAGGAAAAACTCGCCGCCACTTTAAAACGAACCGGTCGCGGACCATTCGATCGGGTCATCGTCACCTCTTCCACCGCCGCCGCCGTCGTCAGCGCTCTCAACAAAGTCGCCCGCAAAGATCGCGAAGTCGCCGACCGCCTCCGCGCCTCCACCAGCGACATCGGCGAACTCGAAAACTTCCTCGCCAAAAGCACCCTCGCCGCCCGCCGCAAAGTCCCCGGCATCGGCCCCCAACGAGCCGAAATCATCGTCGCCGGCATCAGCGTGCTCCATCGTATTCTCCGCGCCTATGGCCAATCCGAGGTCTTCTACTCCGTCGCCGGCGTCCGCGACGGCATCATCGCCGACCTCGCCGAACGCCGCAGCGGCAGCGACCTCTCTCGCCTCAGCAAGGAGCAGCGCCAAGTCGTCGAAGCCATGGCCCGCCGCTTCGGCGTCGACGTCAAACATGCCCGCCAAACCGCCCATCTCGCCAACACCCTCTTCGTCAGTCTCCACCCCCTCCACCAACTCCCCGCCTCCGCCGGCAAGCTCCTCGAAGCCGCCGCCTACCTCATCGACTCCGGCCACTACGTCAGTGACATGGCCCACCATAAACACAGCTTCTACCTCGTCGCCAACAGCGACCTACCCGCCTTCACGAACGAAGAGCGCCTAACCATCGCCCTCCTGTGCCGCTTCCACCGCAAGTCTATGCCTCAGGCCCGCCACGCATTCTTTCAGGACGTAACCGCCAGCGTCAAAAAGCTTGTCCTCTGGCTCGTTCCCATCCTCCGCCTCGCTGACGGCCTCGACCGCAGCCACGATCAACGCGTCGAATCCGCCAAGGTCCAAATCACCGACAAAGTCGTCACCATCCTCCTCGAAAGCGAAATCGACATGGACCTGGAACTCTGGGCCGGCGAACGGGTCGCTCAAGTCTTCCAGCAAATTTACGGTCGCGAGTTGGCGCTGCGCCAAGCTTCGTAGTAAACTGAAGCCTGCGCTCACTGGGAGATCGTTCAACGGTAGGACAACAGACTCTGACTCTGTTTATTGGGGTTCGAATCCCTATCTCCCAGCCATACTTTCTTCTCGGGAAGAGGGTAACATTGGGGCGGCCAAAAACGTTAATCTGGTAGTGGTGTCACCGATTCGTTGTTTTGCCCTTCTTCCGCTTGCTGGCTTGCTGGCTACAGGTTCTCTTTTCGGCCAA
Organism: Acidobacteriota bacterium; assembly: GCA_031412835.1. GTDB lineage: Bacteria > Acidobacteriota > Terriglobia > Bryobacterales > Bryobacteraceae. Next base: position 4,312 of record JANODS010000321.1, read on the forward strand.
GCGCCTTCCTTCGACCATACGGTTCGCTCCGTGTTGGCGAAGTCCTGCGTCAGTTGCCACAACGAACGCTCCGCCGCTGGCGGCCTGAACATTGTCCCGTTTCAAGACCCCGCTTCGCTGGGTTCTAACCGCGACGATTGGGAACGCATTATTCAAAAGGTGCGCACTGGCGAAATGCCCCCCAAAGGCATGCCCCGACCGAACCAAACTCAGGTCGATGCCCTCCTCGCCTTCGTCGCCTCCGAATTCGAACGCGCCGATAAACTCGTCAAGCCAGACCCCGGCCGCGTCACCGCCCGCCGCCTCAACCGCAACGAATACACGAACACCATCCGCGACCTCCTCGCCGTCGATTTCCGCGCTGAACGCGACTTTCCCACAGACGATTCCGGCTATGGCTTCGACAATATCGGCGACGTCCTTACCATCTCGCCCATCCTGATGGAGAAATACCTTTCCGCCGCCGAACGCATCGCCGCCCGCGCCATTGGTGCCGACCCCCTTCCCAAGCCCGTCGAAAAGCTCTATCACAACCGCGATAAGACTATCCGCCGCCTTGATCGCAGTACCATCGAAGCCTCCCATCGCGTCGATTTTGAAGGCGAATACACCATCCGTTTCGGCCTCCCCGGCGAACGCGCCGCCGACGCCCCGGCCGTCAAACTCGGCCTCTGGATGGACGGCAAACTTCTCCAAACGTTGATGGCCGAGACCAAGCCCTCCAAGCTCGTCTACTTTAACCCATATTCCGAAGAGGAAATGCGCCTCTCCCTCCCCGAAGGCGACCACGTCTTCCGCGTCGGCTTCATCGACGACGATTTCGTCAAAACCCTCACCGACAAGGAAGCCTACAGCAACAAGAAAAACAAGTTCCTCGAATCGATTCTCTTCATCGGCCCCTTCGCCGAAAAAACCGTCCGCCCCAGCCGCAAAAAACTGCTCACCTGCGATCCGAACAGCGGCCCGGCTTGCCTGGAGACGATTCTCTCCGGCCTCGCTCGCCGAGCGTATCGCCGCCCGGTCACCAAGCCCGAAGTCGCCAGCCTAACCCGCTTCGTCGGCCTCGCTAAGCAGGAAGGCCTCTCCACCGAGCAGGGCCTCCAACTCGCCATCCAAGCCATTCTCGTCTCGCCCCACTTCCTCTTTCGCGTCGAACGCGACTCCGATCCCGCCAAGCCCCGCCCCGTCACCGACCTCGAACTCGCCTCCCGCCTCAGCTACTTTCTCTGGAGCTCGATGCCGGATGAAGAACTCTTAACGTTAGCCGAAGCCAACAAACTCCGCTCCGCCGTCGCCGCCCAAGTCAAGCGCATGCTCGCCGACCCCAAGTCCGCCGCCTTCGCTGACAACTTCGCCGGCCAGTGGCTCGAAATTCGCAATCTCGATTCCGTCAAGCCGGACCCCGTCAAGTTCCCCGCCTGGAATGCGGACCTCCGCGACGCCATGAAGACCGAAACCCGCCTCTTCTTCCAAGGAATGCTCACCGGCAATCGCCCCATGGCCGAATTCCTCGACGCCAAGTACACTTTCCTGAACGAAACCCTAGCCAAACACTACGGCGTCGAAGGCGTCACCGGACCCGACTTCCGCCGCGTCGAACTTTCGAACCCGCAACGCGGCGGCATTCTCAGCCAAGCTAGCGTCCTCACCGTCTCCAGTTACCCCACCCGCACCTCGCCCGTCATCCGCGGCAAGTACATTCTCCAGAACATCCTCGGCGCCCCGCCCCCGGCCCCGCCCCCCGACGTTCCCGCGCTCGACGAAGACAAAATGGCCACCGCCGGCTCCCTCCGCCAGCAAATGGAATAGCATCGCACCAACGCCACCTGCGCCTCCTGCCATAGCCGCATGGACGTCCTCGGCTTCGGTCTCGAAAATTATGATGGCATCGGCCAATGGCGCTCGAAAGACGGCAAGTTCGACCTCGACACCTCCGGCATCATGCCCAACGGCAAGTCGTTCCAGAACCCCGCCGAAATGCGCGTCGTCCTCCAATCCGAACTCCCGGACTTCGCCCGCTGCATCACCGAAAAGATGTTGACCTACGCCCTCGGTCGCGGTCTAGAGCGATATGATCGAAGAGCCATTGAATCGATCACCAAGAAGTTAGCGCCCGCCAACTACCCGTTCCAGGCGCTGGTTCAAGAAATTGTCCAAAGCCTGCCGTTCTCCATGCGGCGTGGCGAAATACCGCGTACCGACTCCAATCCCAGTAAACAGGTAGCTACCAGATGATGACGATTTCCCGAAAAGCGCTCCCCCGTCGTACCTTTCTCCGCGGCCTCGGTGCCGCCATCGCCATCCCCGCGATGGACGCAATGGCCCCCGCCCTCGCCTCCAGCCAGCTCCCCGGCAAGGCCCCCGTCCGCATGGCGTTCGTTTACGTCCCCAACGGCATTGTCGATCATAAGCATTGGAACATTCCGGAAGGCGCGATCGGCGAACTCCCCCGCATCTTGAAGCCGCTGCAACCCTTCAAGGACGACATGCTGCACCTCGGCAACCTCACCCACAACGGCGGCCGCGCGCTCCTCGACGGTGCCGGTGACCATGGCCGTTGCTGCGGTGGCTACCTCAGTGGCATCCACCCCCGCAAAACTGCCGTCGATATCCAGGCCGGCATCTCCTGCGACCAAATCGTCGCCAACAAAATCGGCTCCCAAACCCGCTTCCCTTCCCTCGAAATCGGCCTCGAAGACGGTCGCCAAGCCGGCGACTGCGACTCTGGTTACTCCTGCGCCTACACCAACAACCTCTCCTGGCGTAGCGAAACCCAGCCGATGCCGCCCATCCTCAATCCCCGCGCCCTCTTCGAACGCCTCTTCGGCTCCGGCCAAGTCCTCAGCCCCGAAGCCCGCGCCCGCCAAGGCAAGTTCCGCAAAAGCATCCTCGATTTCATCACCGACGATACCCGCAAGCTGCAATCCGACCTCGGCCCCACCGACCGTCGCAAGCTCGACGAATATCTCTCCTCCATCCGCGCCATCGAAAAGCAGCTCGATAAAGCCGAGAACGATAACGCCCAAATCAACCCCGGCATGGATAAACCCTACGGCATCCCCGCCGACTTCGCCGAGCACTTCAAGCTAATGACCGACATGGCCACCGTCGCTTTTCAGGGCGATATCACCCGTGTCCTCACCTTCCTCGTCACCCGCGAAGGCACCTCCCGTTCTTACCGCGAAATCGGCATCTCCGACGGCCACCACCCCCTCACCCACCACATGTTCAATCCGGTCTCGATCGAAAAGGTCGCCCAGATCAACACTTATCATGTGCAGCAGTTCGCCGGTTGGCTCGAAAAACTCAAGGCTTCGAAGGAAGGCGATTCCAACGTCCTCGATAATTCGATGATCGTCTACGGAGCGGGCCTCTCCGATGGCAATCGCCATAATCACGAGGATCTCCCCACCATCATGATCGGCAAGGGCGGCAACTCCTTCAAAACCGGCCGCCGCATCATTTACCGGAAAGAAACGCCGATGTCGAACATGTTCCTCACCATGATGGACCGCATGGGCGTCCCCGTCGAAAACTTCGGCGAGTCCACCGGTCGCCTCGATGGCCTCCAACTGAGCTAGACATGCAAGCAATCGGCATGGCCAAGCCCCCAGTCGGGGTCATCTTCGACGCCGATCTGGGCAACTCCATCGACGCCCCCCTCGCTCTAGCTGTTCTCTATGGCCTGGACGGAAAAAACGAAGCCCGCGTCGTCTCCACCAGCGTCAGCAAGCACTGCCTTGCCTCGGCCGCCCTCGCCGAAGTCATCGCCCGTTTCTACGCCGGTTCGGTCAACGCCGATTTCGGCTCCAACAGCCGTTCGCTGCCTGTGGGGATGTCCCTCGCCGGGAAATCGCCCGAACCTACGCCCTTCTTGAACGCCGTCCTCGAACGCAAAAACGCCGAAGGTAAGCCCGTCTACAACCACGGCATCGCACAGCTCAACGATACCGCCGACGTCCTCGCCGTCATCCGCAACGCCTTCACCTCGCAACAAGATCAAAACTGCGTCGCCGTCCTCGCCGGACCCGCCACCAACTTCGCCGGAGTTCTCACTCTCCCCGGGTCCAAGGCTCTCATCGCCCAAAAGGTCCGAGCTCTCGTCTGGGCTCCTGGTCGCCTCGGCCTCGACCCCGCCGCCGCCCAAAAGCTCCTTGCCGAATGGCCCTCGCCCATCGTCGTCGTCTCCCCCGAACTCGCCGGCGCCATCCGTTTTCCCGCCGCCGCGCTCGATACCCAGTTCAGCTGGACCGAAACCCATCCCGTCGTCGACGCCTACCGCGCCGCCGCCCCCATGCCGTACGATGCCCCCACCGGCGGTCTCGCCGCGGTCCTCCACGCGACGAAGCCCGAAGGCTTCTTCGCCCTCTCCCCCGCCGGAACGTTTTCCCTTTCCGGTCAAAACACTCTCGCCTTCAAACCCGGCCCCGGCACGCACCATCTCCTCCAACTAGACCCCGCCCAGAAGGACAAAGTCCTCGAAACCTACCTAGCCCTCGCCAGCGCCAAGCCCGTCGTCCGCCAACCCCGCCGCCGCCGTACTGATGTCGTCAAACCACCCGAAGCCAAGCCCCCCGTCGAACCTCCAAAGCCCTAAACCCGCTCGTACACCAGCAAATTCTTAAACCGCTTCCCCGCCGCCCC
>JANODS010000322.1:0-2801 GCA_031412835.1 Acidobacteriota bacterium
CACTCGAAGACATGAACGTGCTGACGTCTCTAGCGGCGCAGCATGACGAGGATTAGTTTTTTGAATCGAGCCGAGAAGTAATTTTGTTGGCGGCCCAGCGGGATGCATGACATGCTTAGGTCATGTCTCTCGCCGCCGCCAATCAAACCCGAGGAGAAGTCTCCCTCGCGGTGATGTTGCGGATGACGCGGATGGACGTTTGCTGCGGTCCCCCTTCTTTCCTCCCCTAGCTGTTCCTGCCTCCCTCTCCAATTCCAACTCAACTTTTAGGAGTGTGCCCATGACGACGGATCCGTCCGTTCTTTGGGAAGAGTCCTTGCCCGGCGGTAGCATTTGGTCCCACGTCTTCAAACGCGGCACGGCTGTGCGTTTTACGGACACAATGGGCGGTGCGAACGTCTCGGTGCTCTTCTATAACGCTGACAATTTTGTCGAGCGTTACAACATGCCGGACACGTTGAAATGTCAACACACGGCGCATCTGACGACCGGCCATTGCTTGTATTCCGACATGGGTCGGGTGCTGGCCTCGATCACGCAGGACAGCGTCGGTTGGCACGACCCGTTGGTTGGTTTCTCGAACCGGGCCAGCGTTCTGGCGCAGTACGGCGAAGGCCCGTACCAGACGCTCCGCAACGGCTGGCATACGAACGCGCATGACCTCATCGCCGTCGAATTGGCCAAGTACGGCATGAACGAACGCGACTTCACCGCCGGCGTGAACCTGTTCAGCAAAGTGGTCGTCGAAGACGACGGCGGATTCCGCTACGTGCCGGATCACTCGGTGGCGGGATCCACGGTGGAACTCCGCAGCGACATGAACACGCTGATGATTTTCTGCACCTGTCCGCATCCGATGGCTCCGGGCCGCGAATGGGTACCGAAGCCTGTAGGCTTGCAAATCAAGCGCGTACCTCTGCCAGCGGCCGACGACGCCTGCCGTCTGTCGCGCCCCGAAAACGGCCGAGGATTCACGTTGACCGAGAGGTACTTCCTATGAGCTTAGTCGAAAGCCAACTGCAACCAGAGCAGGCCATCTACCGCCAAACCGTCCTCGCCGGCGACGGCTGGATCCACGAGGTCAAGCAAGGCCAAACCTTCCGCATCGTCGACCTCGAAGGCAACCAGGCCGCCGACACGCTCTTCTTCAACGCTCACGATTACAGCGATCGCTACAGCGCCGTCGACACCATCCGCGAACAAGGCAGCCTGTACCTGACGACCGGAACCGCGTTAAAGACGATTCATGGGCACACGCTCATGACGATCGTCGCCGATACGTGCGGACGCCACGACACGGTGGGCGGGGCGTGCTCAATGGAATCGAACATGGTCCGCTACGCCATCGAAAAACGGTCGATGCACGCCTGTCGCCAGACGTTCGTCCGCCTCGCGCTCGAATGGGGCGAAGGCCTCGAAAAGCGCGACATCACGCACAACGTGAACTTCTTCATGAATGTTCCCGTCACCCCCGCCGGCAAACTCACGTTTGAAGACGGAGTCAGCGCCCCGGGCAAGTACGTCGAAATGCGGGCTGAGATGGATACGCTCGTGCTGATCTCGAACTGTCCGCAGTTGAATAACCCCTGTAATGCTTATAATCCAACACCGGTTGAGGTTTTGATCTGGGATGTTTAAGAAAGTACTGATCGCTAACCGGGGCGCGATTGCGTGCCGCGTGATCCGCACGTTGCGGCGGATGGGGATCGCTTCGGTGGCGGTCTATTCCGAGGCGGATACGGGCTCGCTGCACGTCGCGCAGGCCGATGAAGCCGTACTCCTCGGCCCGGCGCTCGCCGCGGAAAGCTATCTTGATGCCGCAAAGGTGCTGGCCGCCGCCAAGGCGACCGGCGCCGAAGCGATCCACCCCGGCTACGGTTTCCTCAGCGAAAACGCCGGCTTCGCGGACGCCTGCCGCGAGGCCGGCATCGCCTTCATCGGCCCGGCCCCGGAACACCTCCGGGCCTTCGGCCTCAAGCACACCGCGCGGGAGTTGGCCGCCGCCAACGCCGTCCCGCTCGCGCCGGGCTCCGGCCTGGTCGCCTCGGTCGAAGAGGCGGAATCCGCCGCCACCAAAATCGGCTTCCCCGTCATGCTCAAAAGCACCGCGGGCGGCGGCGGCATCGGTATGCAGGTCTGCGTTCGCGCGGAAGATCTGGCCTCCGCCTACGAAACCGTCAAACGCCTCAGCACCGCCAACTTCAAAGACGGCGGCATGTTCGTCGAAAAATTCGTCGCCCGCGCACGCCACATTGAAGTACAGATTTTTGGCGATGGCCAAGGCGAAGTCATCGCCCTCGGCGAACGCGATTGCTCCCTCCAACGGCGCAATCAAAAGGTGGTCGAAGAAACCCCCGCCCCCGACCTGCCCGAAGGCGTGCGTACCGAACTGCTCGGCGCCGCCGAGCGTCTCGGCCGCGCCGTGAACTACGCCAACGCCGGCACCGTCGAGTTCCTTTACGACGCCGATACCCGCGAGTTCTATTTCCTCGAAGTCAACACAAGGCTGCAGGTCGAGCACGGCGTCACCGAGCAGGTCACCGGCGTCGACCTCGTCGAATGGATGATCCGCCAAGCCGCCGGCGAGTTGGAACTAAAGCGGCCTGCCGTCCGCGGCGCTTCCATCCAGGTCCGCGTCTACGCCGAAGACCCCGGCCAAAGCTTCCGCCCCTCGTCCGGCCGGTTGACCGCCGCCAGCTTCCCCGCCGATGCGCGGGTCGAAACGTGGGTGGAGCGCGGCTCCGAAGTCACGCCCTTCTACGATCCGATGATCGCGAAAGTCATCGTTACCGCCGAGGACC
>JANODS010000323.1:0-2218 GCA_031412835.1 Acidobacteriota bacterium
CCGCTACACCGGCGGCCCCCAGGTTCTTCCCTCTCAAGCGCAAGTCACGATTAATGTCCCGTAGTAGTTGATCTACCGGTAGAGTGGTACACTCAGAGGCGTATGTCTCGCACCTCCCCCTCGGTCGACCTCTTGCAGGGCACGCTGAATATGCTCATCCTGCAAGTACTTTCGCGCGGCAAAGCCAACGGCTATGAGATCGCCAAGCTCATTGAAACCCGATCCTCGGAGGCGCTGCAGGTCGACCACGGTTCGCTTTATCCCGCTTTGCGCCGACTCGAACAGAACGGCTGGCTGACGGCCGACTGGGAGATCTCGGCGACAAATCGCAAAGCCCGCTATTATTCGCTCACCCCGGCAGGCCGCAAGCAGGTCGAGATCGAGCATACCCGCTGGCGAGCAGCGGTCCTCGCCGTCACCCGCGTCATGAGGCCCGCGTAGCTATGCTGCCGCAAGACCCCATCGAAGACGAACTCGCCTACCACCGGGAGCAACTCCGGCAGGAGCGCTTGGCCCACGGGGATTCGGCCTCCGCCGCCGATGCGTATGCCCGTCAGCGCTTGGGCAATTCGCTGCGGATTCAAGAAGAGGTTCGAGCGGTTCATCCCTTGGCCGCGCTCGATACCCTGGTCCGCCACGTGCGTTTTGCCGCCCGCTCGTTTCGCCGTCACGGCGGCGCGTACTTGCTCGCCACCGCTATCCTCGCCCTCGGCATCGGGCTCAGCGTCGCGATGTTCTCCCTCGTCGAAGCGGTCGTCTTCGCGCCGCTCGCCTACCCCCGGCAGCAGAATATTCACCTCGTGTGGAAGTACGACACCCAAACGGCCGCCCACGTCATTGGCGAGCTCGCCTATCCGGAACTAGCCGACCTCCGCGCCAACGCCAACGAGATCGCCAAGGTGGCTCTAATTCCCGCCGCCCTTTATGGCAACGGGCGCGTGCTCCAGACCGGCACGAACGATCCGGTCCAAATCGAATCCTGCCCGACGACGGCGGACCTGTTCCAAGTGCTCGGCATCGCCCCCGCATTGGGCCGCGATTTCCAGGCCTCCGACGAAGCCGCGGGTGCAGCGCCGGTCGTCATCCTCGCTCACTCCGTTTGGCGCCAACATTTCGACGGAAACCCCCAAGTGGTCGGGCGCGCGATCCGACTGAACGGCGTCGGCCACACAGTCATCGGGGTGATGCCGCCGACCGTCGATTTCCCGCGCGGCACGGGTCTCTGGGTGCCGCTGCGGGCGGATGCTCGACGGGGCTTGACCTGGCTCCAAGCCGTCGTCCGAACGCCGCCGAGTGTCTCGCGCGAAGCCCTGTTCGCCGCCGCCGAACGGACCTTTCAAGTGCAGGTCGCCGACCACCTCAAGGAGTACTCCCGCACCCAACACGCCGTCGTCACCCCCCTCGCCGAGTACTTGACCGGCTCCTCCAAGCCACAACTCCTGCTCGCCTTATTGGCCTCCGTCCTGCTCCTGCTTTCAGCCTGCGTCAGCGCCAGTAACCTGTTCTTATCCCGCTCCTTCGTCCGCCGCCGCGAGGTCGCCACGCGGACGGCCCTCGGTGCCTCCACCTTCCAGATCCTGGCGCAATTCACCGTCGAAGGGCTCCTCGCGGCCACCCTCGCCACGGTCGCCGGAAGCCTCCTGGCGGCCGTCCTCATTCGTCTTCTCATCCTTGCCGCGCCGGCCGATATTCCTCGCATCGCCTCCGCGGGCCTCAGCCCCGCGGCCTTGGCCTTTGCCGCCGCCACGGCCTTCCTCGCCACGCTGGCGTGCATCCTCGGCCCCGCCCTTCTCCTCCGCCCGTCCCACGCCCGCACGAGTCAACGGCTGCAAGGCGCTTTCGTCTTCGCCCAGACGGCGCTTACGGTTGCCATTCTCACCGTTGGCCTGCTCATCGCCTTCAGCTACCGCGCCATGCTCCGCACTGACACCGGCTTTGCCAACCGCGAAACGCTCACAATGAACCTCGCGCTACGCGGTCCGGAGGTCGATTCGCCCGCCCGTCGCCGTTTCTACTTCGATCTGCTGAGCCGCCTCCGCGCCGCCCCGGAAGTCGCCAGCGCCGCCGCCGTCCTGCTCCGCCCCTTCGAGGGGCCGGTCGGCTGGGACTCCGAATATAGCTTCGAATTTGAAGGCGGTCAACGCGATCCGCACCTGCTCACGAAGGCGAACTTCGAAGTAGTCACCCCCCAGTATTTCGGCACCGTCGGCACGGCCCT
>JANODS010000324.1:0-1109 GCA_031412835.1 Acidobacteriota bacterium
TGTTTTTACTTGGCGGAAGGACGGGCGGAGGGGTGCCGGGTGGGGCGGGTGATGGGGACGTATCTGCACGGGGCGTTCGATACGGCGGCGGTGGTACGGGAGGTGTTGGGGCTGGAGCGGACGGCGGCGGATCGGGAAGGACTGTATGACGCGGTGGCGGATTGGCTGGAGGCCAACGCGCGGCGGGACGTCCTGGAGAGTTTGTTGGCATGATGGTGACTCGCGAGCAATTGGCGTTTGGCGTGTTGGCGGATTTGAGCTTCGGCGATCCTCGGTGGATGCCGCATCCGGTGGTGGGAATTGGACGTTGGGCGGGGTTGATGGAACGGGTTTGGCGGAAGAGCGGACTTCCTTTGAGGGCGGCGGGGGTGGGGGCTTGGATCTGCGTGGTGGGGTTGGCGGTGACGGTGGTGGCGTTGACGCCGTGGGCGGCGATTTATTGGGTTTACGCGTTTTTGGCCGTGCGCAGTTTGGATGAGCATGCTTTGGCGGTGATCGGGCCATTGCGGCGGGGAGACTTGGAAGCGGCGCGGGTTGCGGTGGGGATGATTGTGGGGCGGGATACGGCGGAATTAGACGAAGCCGAAGTTACCCGGGCGGTGATGGAGACGGTGGCGGAGAACTTGAGCGACGGGGTGATTGCGCCGTTGTGTTGGTTAGTGGTTGCGGGGCCGGTGGGGATGGCGGCATACAAGGCGGTGAATACTTTAGATAGTCTATGGGGGTATCGGAACGCCAAGTACGGAGAGTTTGGATGGTGCGCGGCGCGGATGGATGATTTGGCGAATTGGATACCTGCTCGGTTGACGGCGGGGTTGATTTGGCTGGTGGCGTTGGTTTGGCCGGGTATGAACTTTCGGGCAAGTGTGCGGGCGGCTTGGCGGGATGCGGATCGGCAGCCGAGCCCGAATTCAGGATGGCCGGAGGCGGCCGCGGCAGGGGCGTTGGGGGTGCGGTTCGGCGGGGTGAATCGGTACAAAGGGGTGGAGACGGTGAAGGAGTTTTTGGGGGAAGCGCGGCGACCGTTGACTTGGCGGGTTTATGGGGGGATGCGGGTGTTGCTGTACGGTTCGCTGGCGATCTTCGTGGGGGTGGCGTTGGTATGGTGA
>JANODS010000325.1:0-6781 GCA_031412835.1 Acidobacteriota bacterium
GGCTCGCCAGGAGACTCTTGCCATGCCAGCCAGGAATGAATTAACGCCTTATGGCGTTGCGACGGTTGGAAAAGGTTGGTCGGCAAATTAGCAATCACCGTTTCTGCATAAGATAACAGCAGATCCTCTCCTGGAACAAGGAATGACGCAAACCGCTCTAAATCGCCATCTAGCGAATTGTTCGGCCAAATCCATAATCCAACGACTCCCCCAGCCGTCGTATCAATCAATGTTCCTTCGAGTTCGGGTCCCTCCGGAAGGTCCTTGAACAGAGGTCCATCGAGCCCACGAGTAGCGGATAGCTTGTCTCGAATGCTCTGCCATCGCCCAGATGGATTCGAGTTGGCGTCAACGATAATTCCATAAACCTTGATCTCGGTGTCCCGAAGGTCAACGGGAAGACCATCCCGTAGTTGCTCAAAACCGCTTTTCACCTTTACCGCGATATCGGACCTAGGTTTTTGGCCTGACTTAACTAGCTCCACGTTCCCAAGGTTCCAAGCAGCGGCCAAGTGTTTGACGACGTGAAAGTCTTGATCCCCTTCCACAAGTAAAAGCACCTTCGCCATCAACGCATCTCGACCCAATCGTTGATCGCCATCGTCATCTCAGCTTCATCGAACTGACTGGCAAAGACTTGTCCCTTGCGTTCAACGAGGGTGGTTAGGACGCCTTCCTCGTCCTCGGCTGAAGCCGAAGCACGTGCGAATGCAGCTACACAATCCCGACTATGAGTCGTCGCGAATACCTGAACGTCCAGCCGGGCCGCCGACTTAATAATAAAATCCCAAAAACGTTCCTGCACGGAATAGTGCAGACCGTTGTCAAACTCGTCGATCAGCACAATACCCCCCCGAGCATTGATTAGCGCCAACGTAATTCCTAGAAGTCGACTCACGCCCTCACCAAGCGATCGAAGGGGAACCGGCTGCAATTCACCTTGTCGCTTGACGATCGCTTTTCGCCGACCAGAGCGACTGCCGTCGATCGTCTCAACGAACGAAATTCCCTCAATCTTTGGACGGAAAACGGAAAGTACATCAAGGAGGAGATCTCCAGATGGCGTTAGGGCCACTTGGTCCCAAAGGCGAGCAACCTCGTCGTTCTCAAGCCCCTTTGAACCGATAAAAAAACAAGCAATGCTTTCGTCGATCATTGATCGGCCAAGCATCGACTCCTCGTTCATCCAAGGGCGCCCCAAAAACGTTTCTTCAAGAAAAAGCGTCCGAATCGCGCGGTCGCCCTTCGAAACCCGGAGGGCAGGAACTTGGCTCTCACCGGTATCAAAGAGGGGCTCCTGCGTCTCTACCAGATGGGTCGACTCTGGCCCCCCCATCATACTGAACCACTTTATTTCGAATCGTAACTTTTCGGTCGGGGACTCCAGTTTTATCGCCGATTTCGTTTGGCGGAGGTCAGGCCTACCCCAAAAAAGGGAGGAGATTTCGAGCAACCGAAACCGACCTCTCCGAGCGTCCCCGGTCATTTCACTCTCTCCCCGATCAACCAGCAGTTGGCGAAGCCCGGGAACAGAACTTCGCGATGCGAAAAGTCGAAGAGCCTCCAGCACCGTGGTCTTGCCTACGTTGTTCTTGCCAACCAACAAGTTCACGCGACCTAGACTCTGAATATCGAGAGACTCGATTCCCCGAAAGCCCTGAATCAAAAATCGCGGTATCGGTAGATTTGCCCTCATGTGCTCGATATTCTACGATATCACGCGCAAATTTAAGGGCCTCCTACCAATCCACCACCGAACCGTCATCCGCATCGTAGCTTTCCTGGTTTCGCCAGTCGTGCCCAATCTTGTCCGCCATCGCGTTTTCATCCAGTTCAATACCCAGACCCGGACCCGTCGGCAGCTCCAAATAGCCCTCTTTCACCGTGAACGGCTTCTTGATGTACCCCTCGCCCAAGCTCACCTGCTCTTGAATCAGGAAATTCGGAATCGACGCCGCCAAGTGGACCCCCGCCGCCAGCGAAATCGGTCCCAACGGATTATGCGGCGCAATCGTCGCGTAGTAAGCCTCGGCCATCCCGGCGATCAAACGAACTTCGGTGATCCCGCCCGCATGGCACATGTCCGGCTGCAAGATCGTCGCGGCCCGCTTCTCCAGCACTTCGCGGAAGCCCCATTTCGTAAACACGCGCTCGCCCGTCGCAATCGGCAAATGCGTGCCCCGCGCAATCTCGGCCATAATGTCGTGGTTCTGCGCCTGGCACGGTTCTTCAATGAACATCGGGTTATAAGGCTCCATGCCCTTGATCAGCATCTTGGCATGCGCCGGCGAAATCGCCCCGTGGAAATCCACGCCGATATCCACGTTGTCACCCACCGCCGCCCGCAACTCCGCAAACTTCTCCACCGCATACTTCACTTCCGCTGGCGTCTCAATGTACCTTGCCGGCCGCCGTTTCGCCGGGCCCGTCTTGAACGCCGTGAAGCCCTTTTTCATATCGGCCTTCATCGATTCCGGCGTCCGCGAATGCGCGTAAACCCGAATCTTGTTCCGCGTCGGCCCGCCCAAAAGCTCGTAGACAGGCACGCCCAGCGCCTTGCCCTTGATGTCCCACAGCGCTTGATCAATCCCGCTCAGCGCGCTCGTCAATACCGGCCCGCCGCGATAAAACGCATGACGATAAATCGCCTGCCAATGGTGCGTTACCGCCCGCGGATCCTTGCCCACCAGGTACGGCGCAATCTCCTCAATCGCCGTCCGGCAAGTCAGCGCCCGGCCTTCCACCACCGGCTCGCCCAACCCGATAATCCCCGCGTTCGTATGGATCTTCAGAAACAGCCAACGCGGCTTCACAAGAATTGTTTCCAGCTTCGTGATCCGAAGCTTGTCCTTGGCAGCGATCGGCGCGTTCTGCGCCAGCGCCGGATTCTCCTTAAACAGCGTCGTCAACCCGGCCGCGCCCAGCCAATTTCTGCGTGAAAAAATACTCATGTCGCCTGACACTCTATCAAGAAAAATGAACCCATAGTCCACCCACGGCGGCCAGAATCGCCACCGTCGCCGCCACCTCCATTCGTGTCCCCCGCAAGTGCGCAAAATCCATCGTCAACTCTTCTACGCCCAGCTTCACCGCCGACCCCTTCGACACCACCACCATCAGCAGCACGCAGAGCGCAAACACCCCCACGCTGAAGTTCAAAAAGCTAATCGAAACGATTTCGTTAAGCGGCCCTAAGTCCATCTTGAACGCGTTCCGCAACACGTCCAGCAGGAACCGGCCCCCGCCAATCACCCCGCCCACTAGCAACGTCGTGATAGCCGCCCGCGGCGTCGCCCCCTTCCACAAAATCCCCGTCAAAAATGTCGCCGCAATCGGCGCGCCCACGTAGGCCTGCACGCTCTGCAAGTACTGATAAACCTGGTCGTTCAAGTTCCGTATGAACGGAATCCAAACCACCGAAAGCGCGACAATCCCCACCGTCGACCAGCGCCCAAAATTCACAAGCTGCCGGTCCGTCGCCCCCGGCTTCCAGGGCTTATAAATGTCCATCGTCATCAGCGTCGAACACGAATTGAACACGCTCGAAAGCGAACTCATCAACGCCGCCAACAACGCCGCCACCATCAGCCCCTTAATCCCCGGCGGCAGCAACCGCATCACCAGCAGCGGATAGGCGTTGTCCCCGGTGACCTCGGTCGGCCACAGCGCCTTCGCAATCAGCCCCGGCAGCACCAAAATAAACACCGGCAAAATCTTCAACGCCGCGCAGAACAGCGTCCCGTACCGCGCCTGCTGCACGTTCCGCGCCGACAGCGTCTTCTGCACGATTACCTGATCCGTACACCAGTACCAAGTCCCCAAAATCAGCGTTCCGAAAATTGTGCCGACCCACGGGTAGTTCGGGTCGCTCGCCGGCTTCACCATGTGGAAGAAGTCCGGCGGCAGCGCGGTCCGCAACGCCTGAAATCCACCCACCTCGTTCAGCCCGATCAGTGTCAACACCACCGCTCCCACCACCAGCAGCACGGCCTGAAACACGTCCGTGTAGATCACCGCCGCCAATCCCCCGAAGATCGTATAGACCCCCGTCGCCACCACCAGCAAAATCGCCGACGTCATGTAGTCCCAACCCACAATCTCCCGAATCAAAATGCCGCCCGCAAACAGCGAAACGGAGATCTTCGTGAACACGTAAGCGAACAACGACACCCCCGTCAGATACCACCGGCACCCCGGCGAAAACCGCTTCTCCAAAAACTCCGGCATCGTGAATACCTTGCTTTGCAGGTAGTGCGGCACAAACAGCCAACCCAGCAGCAACAAGCAAATCGAAGCCGACCACTCATAGCAACCCACCGCCAACCCCGTCGATGCTCCGCTCCCCGCCAGCCCAATGAAGTGTTCGCTCGATATGTTCGTCGCGAAAAGCGACGCCCCCACCGCGAACCACCCCACGTTATTTCCCGCCAAAAAATACTCCGAAGCGCTCCGCTCCTTCCGCGAGTGGTAAAAACCAATCCCGAACACAATCACGAAATAGACGGCTATGATGGACCAATCAAGCATGGGCCATAGTCTACAGAACCGCCGCCAATTCCTCCACTCCCTCTTTCCGCAACAGCGCCCGCCCAACGTCGTTTTCATCATGGCCGATGACCTCGGCTACGGCGATCTCGGCTGTTATGGTCAGAAACGGATCAAGACGCCCAACCTTGATCGCATGGCCGCCGAAGGCATCCGCTTCACTCAGGCGTACGCCGGCTGCACCGTCTGCGCCCCCTCCCGCTCCGCGTTTATGACCGGTTATCACACCGGCCATACCCGCGTCCGTGGCAATGGCCCCAACGAAAAAGTGCTACGACCATCTGATTTCGTGCTACCAGAGCTCTTCAAAAAAGCGGGCTACACAACCGGCATGTTCGGCAAGTGGGGCCTCGGCGGCGTCGGCTATCCCGGCTATCCCACGAAGAAAGGTTGGGATACCTTCTTCGGCTTCTTCAGCCAATCGCAGGCCCACATGTACTACCCTGACATGCTCCTCGACGGCGACCACGCCCTGGAACTCACCGGCAATTGGGGCGGCAAAAAGAAGCAGTACGCCCCCGATCTCTTCCTCGACCGTTCGCTCAAGTTCCTCGACGCGAACCAAGCCAAACCATTCTTTCTCTACTTCGCCTCGACGATCCCCCACGCCAACAATGAACTCGGCCGCGACACCGGCGACGGCATTGAAATCGCTGACGACGCCCCGTATTCCGGCGAATCCTGGCCCCCTCTCGAACGCAAGTTCGCCGCGACCATCACCCGTCTCGACCGCGACATCGGCCGCCTCCTCGACAAACTCAAGCAACTCGGCCTCGCAGAAAACACCCTCGTCTTCTTCAGTTCCGACAACGGCCCCCATCAGGAAGGCGGCCATGACCCCAAGTATTTCAACTCCTCCGGCCCCCTCCGCGGCACCAAACGCAGTCTGACCGAAGGCGGCATCCGCGTCCCCTTTCTCGCCCGCTGGCCCGGCAGGATCAAGCCCGGCCAGGTCTCCGACCATCCCTTCGCTTTTTGGGACATGATGGCCACCTGCGCCGAGCTAACCAACCAAGCCGCCCCGAAGGACACCGACGGCCTCTCCATTCTCCCCGCCCTTACCGGCGGCAAACCCAAGGTCCACGATTACTTCTACTGGGAGTTCCACGAAGGCGGCTTCAAACAGGCCCTCCGCGTTGGCAACTGGAAGTACGTCAAGCCCGCCCTCTACGATCTCGCCCAGGACTTGAACGAAACCACCGACCTCGCCAAACAGTTCCCCGAGATCGTCAGCCGCATGGAGACGCTCCTTCTCTCCGTCCGCACGGATTCCCCCGATTTCCCCATCCGCCCCTGACCCATGCAGCGCAAAAGGCGAAGGCCGCGGGCAACATTCTGCCCGCGGCCTTCGCCCTTCTTACTGTCTGAACCTTAACTTATTGAGCAGTACCGAACACCTTTATCTTCACCGCACCCAACGTTCCGGCCGTACCATTCACCTTCGTGTCGCCGGCAACCACTTTCCACGGTCCAGCCGCGGATTCACCCCAAAAATGGGGAGTCGTGAAAGTAAAGTCGGTGAAGTCGGCGTTGTCGTCATTCGGCCGACTCGGCACTTCAACGATGTATCCACTGGGAGAAATGATCGCGAAGGACAAATCGCCCCGCTTGGCATGCTTAACATTCACCGTAACTTCAACGTGTTCCACCCGGATCTTGGCATTCGCCAAGTCGAGCGATACCTCGGCCAACTTACCGTCGTCGGCGATGGCCCCGCCCGTACCAGTGGCTGTCGCGTCGACCAGCGGACCCGCAACTTTCCAGTCGGCTGCCAGCTCCAACGCCGCCGCCACGTTCAAAAGGCCCGCCCCGAAGGCGTTGCTGAAGGAAAAGCCACCCTTGTTCGCGACAAACTTGTCCGTGCCTTCCAGCCCTTCGCGGCTTGCGGATTTCATGAGAATTTCCTTGACGTCGCGATAGGTGAGCATGGGATTCGCCTCCAGAAGCAGCGCCGCCGCGCCGGAGACCTGAGGTGCCGCGGAGGAGGTGCCGTTTGCCGTGTCGGTGTAGTTGATCGGCGCTTGGGTCGTCGGGTAGTTCTCGGCTTTGAGCTTGAACGCCTCCTCACCGGAAACGTTGGGGGCCCAAAGCACTTCCGGCGGTTGGAATTCGCCGCCAAATGCGGCGATCGCCACCGAGATACCGCTCTCGGAGTAGGAACTCTGCTTACCGTCCCGTGCCACCGCGCCGACGGCGATGGCAAAACGGCTGCCCGAGTAGCCGTCGTAGCTCTGAT